>NZ_JBHVAK010000039.1:0-61812 GCF_042667085.1 Nocardia sp. NPDC057353 | reverse complement strand
GGCCGGGCCCCTGCGGGTGCCCGGCCGCCGGGGTTCGTCGGGGGTACCCGGCGGCACCGGCGTGCGGATCCACCGGTCGCGCGGCCGGCTCACACGGCGCTGAGGACCAGCCGCTGGCCGAGCGGGGAGGGGAGCTGCACCTCGAGGCTTCCGGTCACGGCGATCATGACGCACATGCGGTTCGCCGCATCGGGCCTGCTGCCCGCGCGCAGCTCGACGGTGACGGTGGAATCGGTCTCCGCGGTGACCGTCGCGTCCACCCCGTAACACTCGGGCGACCCCGTCTCGAAGACCACCGCGATCCGGTCCGCGCCCACCCGGGAGTACGAGGTGAACGGGATCGGCTGCGCGTCGACCAGCTCCGGCGCGGCGGTGAAGGGCTCGGCGGGCAGCCCCGGCTCACCCTCGACCGGCGTGCTCGGCGCCGCGGTGACCGAAACCGATTGCTTTGCAGCCTCGTTCGGCTCCGAACCGGAACCCCCGCACCCCGCGCAGCAGAAGGTACCGAGCAGCAGGGCGAGCGCGACCACCCGCCGCGGGAACGAGATCCGGGCCATGACCCGACCCTAGCGCCTGCCCGCACCCCGCCCGCCGGTGAACGGCGAGCGAACCCGGAGTGCGGCACGGGCGCGATCCGCCGAACGCCAGTACATTCGGTGGCGGTGCGGCGCGGAACACCGAGCGCCGCACCGCGATCGAGCAACTCCGACAAGAGCTTTGCGAAAGGACGAACGTGGTCGACACGCTGCGCGTAGGTGAGGAACTGGGGCTGGGGCAGTCGCTGACGGGCGGGGCATACACCCTGACCCTGCAGCAGGACGGCAATCTGGTGCTGGCGGAGCCGGGCGGCAACGTGGTGTGGTCCACCCAGACCCACGATCAGGGTGTGCGCAACGCGGTGCTGCAGCACGACGGCAACTTCGTGCTCTACAAGGAAGGCAGCGACGCCGCCTGGTCCACCGAGACCAATGATCAGTCGGCCGACCGGCTCGTGGTGCAGGCCGACCGCAACGTGGTGCTGTACGGCACCGACGGCGGCGCGCTGTGGGCGTCGGGCACCGACACCGACAACCCGCTGCCCGCCCCGGAGCCGGTCGCCGAGGCGCAGGCCGAACCGGAGCCGGTGGCCGAGGCCGTCGCGGAGCCCGCCTTCGAGCAGGCCCCCGCGGAGGTGCCCCCGCCGCCGCCCGCGCCGCGCACGCACACCGTCGAGCCCGGCGACACCCTGTGGGCCATCGCCGAGCGCTTCTACGGCGACGGCAACCGCTACCACGAGATCGCGGTGGCCAGCGGCATCGACAACCCGGACCTGATCCACCCCGGCCAGGTGCTGACCGTCCCGTGAGACGACCGAGGCCCGGTGCGCGCGCACCGGGCCTCGCTGGTCGCCGAGCTCAGCGGCTGGTGAAGGGGAGCAGCGCCATCTCGCGCGCGTTCTTCACCGCGACGGCGACCTGCCGCTGCTGCTGCGGGGTGAGGCCGGTGACCCGGCGGCTGCGGATCTTGCCGCGATCGGAGATGAACGTGCGGAGCAGGTTCACGTCCTTGTAGTCGACGTGCTCGATGCCCGCGGCGATCAGCGGGTTCTTCTTCGGGCGGCGCGCCTGCTCGGCACGGACCTTCTTCGACGGTGCTCGCTTCACTGCCATGCTGACGGCTTCCTTCTACGCGATCGTGGATGATCTACCAGCTCGATTTGTGCACACCGGGCAACTCGCCCCGGTGCGCCATCTCGCGCACCCGGACCCGCGAGAGCCCGAATTTCCGGAGGTGGCCGCGCGGTCGTCCGTCCGCGGCATCCCGATTGCGCAATCGTACCGGACTGGCGTCCCGCGGCATTTTCCGCAGTTCGGCCTGGGCGGCGGCGCGCTGCTCGTCCGGCGTGGCGGGCTTCCTGATCAATTCCTTGAGCTCGCCCCGCCGCTCGGCGTACCTGGCGACGATCGCCCGGCGCTGCTGATCCCGCGCGATCTTCGACTTCTTCGCCATCAGCGCTCCTCGCGGAAATCCACGTGCTTACGCACGACCGGGTCGTACTTCTTCAGCACCATGCGGTCCGGATCGTTGCGCCGGTTCTTCCTGGTCACGTAGGTGTACCCGGTCCCGGCCGTGCTCTTCAGCTTCACGATCGGCCGGAGCTCGGTCGACTTCGAGGCCATGTGCCCCTCCTCAGAATTTCACGCCGCGGGCCCGCAGCCGTGCTGCCACGGCCTCGATCCCGTCGCGGTCGATGGTCTTGATGCCCTTCGCGGAGACGTTCAGCGTGATCCGCCGCCCCGCGCTGGGCAGGAAGTAGGTCTTGCGCTGGATGTTCGGGTCCCAGCGCCGGTTGGTGCGCTTGTGCGAGTGCGAGACGGTCTTGCCGAACCCGGGCGCGCGCCCGGTGACCTGGCAGTGGGCCGACATGCCGCCACCTCCTAGTTGAATATCGTTTTCGACAACAGCCGTCCGACACTGTAGCGTCGGCGTCCAGCAAATGAAAACCGTTGTCGAAAGGGTTTTGTTCCGGTGGCCGATTCCGTCCCCGCGCCCGACCGGCGCACTCCCGTCGTCCTGCTCACCGGCACCGGCCCCGCGGGTGTCCCGGAGGCGCTGCTCCGCGCCGAAGGCACCGTCGTCGTCCGGCACGACCTGCGCGACCTCGGCGAGGGCGTGGTCCGGCGCACCGTGTTCGACGGCGACCGGGCCGAGCTCTCGGTGCTCGAACTGGCGCACGGTTGCGTCTCCTGCACGCTCCGGAGCGACCTGCTCCCGCTGCTGCGCACCCTCGCGGCCAGGCAACCGGTGCGCCGCATCGTGCTCGATCTGGACGCCGCCTTCGAGGCGGACGCGGTATGCGAGGCGATCGACTACGTGGTGGTGACGGGGATGGTCGGCAGGCCGGACGCGCCCGCGAGCCGCGACGTGCGGGTGCAGGCGGTGCTCGCCTGCCTGGACGAGCGCACCTGGTTCGCCGACGCCACCGGCGACGACACCATGGCCGAGCGCGGCCTAACCACGGTCGACGACGACCGCACGGTGGCGCAGGTAGCGCTGGGCCGGGCCGAGTCCGCCGACGCGCTGCTGATCGCCGGGAGCGCGGATCCGGTTCAGCGGGCGCGCACCGAGGCGGTGCTGCACCGGCTGGCACCCGGTGTTCCGGCGCTGCGGATCGAGCCGGACGCCGACGTCCCGGCCGGGCCCGGCGCGGCGGGCACCGGCCCCGAGCAGCTCGTCGCCGCCGAGCTGGAGGCGCTGCTCGCCCTGGTGCCGGAGCGCACCCGCGGCGGCTTCGACCCGCACGCCTCGCTGCTGCGCGGCCAGCCACCGCTGACCGCCGAGTACGGCGTGGAGTGGGTCGAGTTCGCCGCCGACCGGCCGTTCCACCCCGCCCGGCTGCACGAGGCGCTCGACGTCCTGCTGGAGGGCGTGGTGACCGCGCGCGGCCGGGTCTGGCTGGCGACCCAGCCCGCCGACGTGGTGTGGCTGGAGTCGGCGGGCGGCGGGCTGCGGGTCGGGGGAGCCGGGCACTGGCTGGCCGCCATGACCCCGGCGGAACGCGCCGAGGCCGACCCGGAGCGCACCGCGCTGGCCGCACTGCGCTGGGACGAGCGCTTCGGCGACCGGCACGTCTCGCTGGTCGCGCTGGTGCACGACGCCGACCCGGCCGAGATCCGGCGGGCGCTGCACTGGGCGCTGGTCTCCGACGACGAGCTGCGGCTCGTCGTCCGCGCGCCGGAGGTCGTCGCGGAGTGGGACGACCCCTTCGGCGAGCAGCACACCGATCCGTGCGCCGACCCGTCCGGGGTCGGCGCGGAGAGCACGCACCGAGAGGACAACGCATGAAAGCAGGGATTCACCCGGAGTACCGGCCGGTGGTCTTCGAGGACTCGAGTACCGGCACCCGGTTCCTGACCCGCTCCACCGCAGGCAGCGCCCGCACCGTCGAGTGGACCGACGGCGGCACCTACCCGCTCATCGTGGTGGACGTGACCTCGGATTCGCACCCCTTCTGGACCGGGGCGAACCGGGTGCTCGACACCGCAGGGCGGGTCGAGAAGTTCGAGCGCAAGTACGGGCGGCGCGCGCGCCAGGGCCGGGAGGGCTGAGCCGTGGCGGTGCCGAAGCGGCGGATGTCGCGCAGCAATACCCGCAGCAGGCGGGCGCAGTGGAAGGCCGTCGCGCCCGAGCTGGTCCAGGTCACCGTGGGCGGGGTCGCCTACCGGGTGCCCCGGCGGATCGTCCCCGCCGTGCGGCGCGGGCTGATCGATCCGTCGCGGATCTGAGGGCGAGCACCCGCCGCCTAGATCACCCGGCGCGAGCGCCGTTCGACTCGATTGTGCGCTGGTGAACAGTCGAACGGCGCCCGCGCCGCGTGGTGGTCGGGGTGGCAGAGCTACCCCTCGCGCTCCCCGAGGTCGACGAGCGCGGCGGCGAGCCGGAAGTACTTGTTGGTGCCGAGATCGGCGATGGTCTTGATCTTCAGCGCGTCCAGCAGCTTCTGATCGGCCGCGTCGGTGAGCCCGGCGAACGCCGAGGGCGGGGCGGCGAGGATCTCCTGCAGCGACTTGTCCTCGAACGCCTTGTCGAGGGCCTTGTCGAGCGAAACGGTGACAGCCATGCGAACTCCTTCGAACGAACGAACCCGGATGCGTCGTGCGCGCCGACAATAGCCCGGTTTCGCCGGCGGTGGGCCGGGAATCCGTATCGCGCCTCCGCGCAAGGGCCCTCGACGAACGCGGCCCGCTGGGCAAACCCGCCGCGATCCTGCGCGCGCGCCGGACCTTTCACGATGTTCGGATTCGCGATGCGAAAAGTTTGCGGCCGAGCGTGGCCCAGACCACAAGTCGGTTTCGACCCCTATAAAAGTCCTGCCGAATGAGTGGATTTCACCGATCCGCACCGGTACCCTCGTGCGGGAGGGCGGGTTCCTCGAAAGCCCGGTTTAGCCGGTGCCCCAGGGGAACCCGCTCATCGCCAAGATCCACCAGCGGATTCCCACCCTGTTTCAGGGGTGATGTTCCGAAGCCTCGGTAGGAGCGGCGAGTTCCACCGGCCGAGGGGGCAGCAGCGATTCCAACCGCCCCACCAGTGCCGCCGCGGGCCCCTCCAGCAGCGAGAGCGGGAACGGCAGCCGCCGCTCCAGCAGCCCGCGCAGCTCCGCCGAGAGATCGGCGGTCGTCGCCTCCAGCTCGCTGATCTCGGTCCGCAGCGCCATGATCTGGCCGCGCAGCGCCTCGGCCTGCTCGCGCAGCGCCGAGGTGTCGGCCCGGATCGCGGCCACCGTGCCCGCGAGCGTGGCATCCGGCTCCCCGAGCCCGGCGGGCTCGGGGAAGCGCAGCTGCAGCCGGATCTCGCGCAGCACCGCTTCCTGTTCCGGGGTCACGCCCCGCTCCCTCCTGGTGGCTGCGCGAGCCTGGTCAGTGCGCGGGTTCGAGATCCGGGCGCGGTGCGGGCGCGGTGGCGGCCAGCGCGCGGCGGTCCGGCGCGATCAGCACCGCGCTGATCGGAATGGTCAGCGAGAGCAGCCCGACCACGAACATCGGGAACACGAAGTCGAACAGCTCCATGCCCTCCGGCGCCGTCGCCGTCGGGTCGACCTCGAAGCCGAGCGCCGAGAGGCCGAGGTAGTACACCCCGGCGATGCCGAGGCCGAAGAGCAGAATGGTCGCGGCGCGGGCGGGCCTGCCGCGTAGCGCCTGGAACGACCACAGCGTGCCGCAGCACACCAGCACCGCCACCACCGCGGCCACCGCGGCGGGCCACGGCGAGATGTCCACCTTGCCCTGCACGCTGATCGAGCCGAGGCTCAGGTACAGCGCGGTCGCGGTGCCGAGCCCCATGACGAGGCCGCCGGTCAGCAGCAGCGGCAGCCGGAAGGAGCGGCCGAGCAGCAGCAGCCCCGCGAGCACCGAGCCGAAGGCGATCGCGAGCGCGGCGATCTGGTAGGCCAGGTCGTAGCGCAGCACGGTGCTGGAGACGTCGAGCCCGAGCAGCGTGACCGAGGTGGCCAGCCAGATGCCGATGCCGCCGATCGAGACGGCGGCCGCGGTCAGCCAGACCAGCCGGAAGCGGGCCGAGCGCACGCTGTGCACGATGCAGGCGAACCCGACCAGCGCGCCGAGCAGCGAAATGGCAACGGAGAGCCCGGCGATCCACGGCCCGAGGACGAACAGGTCGACCTCGGCGCCCTCCGCCAGCAGCTGGACCTCAGCCATGCCGTGCGGCCCCTTCCAGTTCTTGCGACTTGAGCTCCGCGATGGCGTACTCGGTGACCGCGGCGAGCGCCTGCCGCACCTCGTTGGCGTTGCGCGCGTCGATGTCGACGATCGGCACCCCCTCGCGCACCGAGAGCGCCTCGCGCAGCTCGGCGATCGGGAAGCGCGGCGCGTGCGGGAAGCGGTTCACCGCGATCAGGAACGGCAGCCCGCGGGCCTCGAAGAAGTCCACCGCGGCGAAGCTGTCCTCCAGCCTGCGGGTGTCGATCAGGACGACGGCGCCGATCGCGCCGCGGATCAGGTCGTCCCACATGAACCAGAAGCGGCGCTGGCCGGGCGTGCCGAACAGGTACAGCGTCAGGTTGCCCGGCAGGATGATCCGCCCGAAGTCCATCGCGACCGTGGTGGTCTCCTTCTGCGGCGTATCGGCGAGATCGTCGATGCCGTCCGAGAACTGGGTGACCATCGCCTCGGTGCGCAGCGGCACGATCTCGGACACCGCGCCGACGAACGTCGTCTTCCCGGCGCCGAACCCACCCGCCACCACGATCTTGGTGGACGCGGTCCGGGTATCGGCATCATCGGGCCCGGTGCTGCCTTCGGGCCCGATCTTGCTTTCGGGCCCTTGTTTCCTAAAGGGCGCGGAGTCCACGCAATGTCCTCTCCATCAGGGTACGGCGCTCGCTGAAGCTCGTCTGTTCGGTCAGTGTGATGTGCATGCGCATGGCGCCGTCCACGACGAGATCGCCGATCACCACCCGGACCATACCCAGCGGGCGGTCCAGATGTGCGGCGATCTCAGCGACGGACAACCGGTGCGTGCCGAGACGCAGGATCTCGGTACGGATGTCACCGGACGGCCAGTCGAGATGCGCGTTGTGCGACAGGGTTTCGATCACCGCTTCGAGCGGCAGGTCCACCGCGGGCTCGGTTCGCCCCGAAGTCAGAGCGTAGGGCCGAACGCGAGTGGTGGGTCGATACGGTCCGGAGCCGTGCGGGCTGGACATGGCAAGCTCAGACGGCGGTCCGCGCGGTCGCCGACACGACACTGCCGACCCGGTCGACGAGCAGGGCCATCTCGTACCCGATGCGGCCGATATCGTGCGATTTGTTGGCGAGAACTGCCAGGTGCGAGCCGTTTCCGACGCTCATCACCAGGAGGTACCCGCGCTGCATCTCGACGATCGACTGCATCACCTTACCGCCGTCGAACAGCTGCGCGGCGCCCGCGGAGAGGCTCGCCAGCCCGGCGGTGACGGCCGCCAGCTGCTCGGCCCGGTCGGACGGCAGATGCGGGCTGGTGGCCTGCAGCAGGCCGTCGGCCGACACCAGGACGGCGTGCGAGACGCCGGGGATGTCCCGGGTGAACCGGGCGACCAGCCAGTTCAAGTTCTCGTCTGTGGTGCTGTTGGCGTTGGTCATGCAAGCCCTCCGTCGTTGTACTGCACATTGGCCCGCCCGCTGCGGACCCCGCTGAGATGCCTGGTGAGGTTGTTGCGAATCTCCTCAGGGTCGCGGTCACCCTGCTCCTCCGCCTGCGCGAGGCCGCCCGGCACCAACTGCGCGCCCGGCCTGCGGATGGGCAGCCCGCCCGCGGTGCGCGACGAGGTGGTCGGCTTGCTCGCGTCGGCCGCGGCGGACCAGCCCGCGTCGGCAGGCGACGACCACGAGCCGGGAGCCGCCTCGGACGACGCCGGTTCGACCAGCCACTCGGAGACCATGCGCTGGTAGATGGGGGTCGGAGACTCCCCGTCGATGGGCTGCAGCCGGGACGAGCCGGACTGCTCGCGGCCGTCGTCGGTCTCCTCGGCCCGGCGGAGCCGCTGCTGCTCGCCGGTGTGCGCGGGCCGGTCGAACGGGCGGTACGCCTGGGTGGCGTACTCGGGGCCGTCGTAGTCCGGCACCGGGCGCCTGGCGGTGACCGGCCGCTCCCCGGTGTCGGCGGGCTCGGCCCGCCGCTCGTCGCGCGGCGAGGGCTGCGCCGCGCGCTCGGGCCGGTCCTCGGTGCCGGGCAGGACCCCGGCGGGCGCGTGCTCGCCCGGCCTGCGCACCGGAAGCCCGGAGCCGCTGGTGAACTGGGCGAACTGGCCGTCCTCGACCGGCTCGTCCTTGTTCTCCGCCCACAGGTCGGTGCCGGTGGGCGGGTTGTGCGGGTCGACAGCGGGGAAGCCGCCGGTGGTCGGGCGGTACGGCTCGTCCGCGCCGAACGCGGAGCTCCGCGAGCGGTCGGAGCCGGTGCGGTCGCCGGCGCGGCCGGGCACCGAGATGCTCGGCTGCTCCGGCGTGTCCGCCACCCGCATGGCCGGGCGGCGCTGCGGCAGCCCTGTGGCGGTGGAGCCGCCGCCGAAGCCGTTGCTCACGGTCTCCCGCTGCGGCAGGCTCGGCACCGGGACCAGGTTGCGGGTCGGCGCGGAGCCGAAGCCGTCGTCCCGCGCGCCGCCGAGCTGCTTGCCGCTCGGGTCGGTGGGGTCCAGCTGCGGCGCGACCAGCGCGCCGGGCAGGTGCACGCTCGCCGTGATGCCGGGCTGCTGCGCCATGGTCGAGGTGCGCCGCAGGCTCACCGTGATGGTGTGCCGCTTGGCCAGCCTGCCGACCACGAACAGCCCCATCCGGCGCGCGGTCTCGACATTGACCTCACCACCGGAGGCCAGCCGCTCGTTGGTGGCCTGCAGGTCCTCCGACGCCATGCCGAGGCCGCGGTCGGTGATCTCGATCAGGTAGCCGCCGTCCACCGCGCGGGCCACCATCACCGCGACCGCGGTGGTCGGCGGCGAGTAGCGCAGCGCGTTGTCGATCAGCTCGGCCAGCAGGTGCTCGATGTCGACCGCGGGCTCGCCGGGCACGACGCCCTCCGGCACCGAGCCGATCTCCACCCGCTGGTAATCCTCCACCTGGGAGACCGCGCTCCAGAGCATGTCCGAGAGCGGAACCGGGTGCAGCTGGCCGCGGCGCAGCTGGGTACCGGCGAGCACGAGCAGGTTGTCGCCGTTGCGGCGCATGCGGGTGGCGAGGTGGTCGAGGCGGAACAGGCTCTGCAGCCGCTCGCCGTCGTCCTCGTCGTGCTCCAGCTCCTCGATCAGCGTGAGCTGCTGCTCCACCAGCGACTGGCTGCGCCGGGAGAGCGTCTCGAACATGTTGCCGATCTGCACCCGGAGCCGCGCCTGCTCGGCGGCGAGCGCGAGCGCCTGCTCGTGGATCTCGTCCACGGCGCGGGCCAGCTGCCCGATCTCGTCGGTGCTGTGCACGCCCACCGGGGTGATCTGCGGGGTGGCGCCGCCCGCGCGCACCACCGCGAGCTCGTCCGGCAGCTTGACGTGCGCGACCTCGAGCGCGTCGCGCCGCAGCCTGCGCACCGGCACCACCAGCGTGCGGGCCACCGAGAGCGCCAGCGCCAGGCCCGCGAGCAGCATGCCGATCACGATGCTGGCCTCGCGCAGCGCGCTGGCCTGCGCGTCCACCGTCCTGGATGCCAGCGACGAGTCGATGATGTCCATCAGCTGGTCGGTGGTGACGGTGTAGGTGTCGGCGCTGGCCCGCAGCGACTCGGCGACCACCGGGTTCGCCGCCGGGTCGCCGACGTTCTGGCTGAAGGCCGCGAGCCGGGTCTGCACCGCGGCGAGCAGCGGCTGCAGGTTGCCCGCGTTCTCCGGCAGGATCAGCGAGTAGGTCGAGACCATGGTCATCTCGGCGCCCGCCGAGATGAGCACCTTGGCCTGCACGCCGGGGTTGCGCGCGGCGTCCGGCATCCCGATCAGCAGCTGCTGCTGGGTCAGCGTGCGGCGCGCCGACTGGATCGCGCCCAGCTGCAGGAAGTAGCGCTGGATCACCAGGTCGTCGACGGAGGGCGAGCGCGCCAGCGCGTTGCCGATCCTGGCCGCGATCTCGTCGGCCTGCTCACCGACCATGGCGGGCGAGCCGTTGCGCAGGCTGTTCCGCATGGTCGAGCCGGTCGCCACCGCGGAGGCGAGCTCCGCGGTCACCCGCCCGCTGACCTCGTTGGTCTGCATCGCGACCTCGAGTTCGGCGAGTGCCTGGTCGAACCGCGTCAGCGCGGTCGCCGTGGCCGGGTCGGCGATGTTGCCCCACGAGGACGACGCCGCGATGGCGAGTTGCTCGGTGGCTGTTCCGTACCGCATGACCGGCCGGATGATGATCGCTTGTTCGGTTGCTGCGTGGAGTTGCTCCATGGTGCGCAACTCGTTGTTGATACGCAGAACCGCGAATACGGTCGCCAGCAGTACCGGCAGCACCAGAACGATCCCCACCTTGCGGGTGACGGACCAGTTCGACAGGCTGAATTGCCAGGATCGCGGTGCAGCTTCCATCCGCTTCCGTCGCCTCCGCTTCACGAGTGACCCCCGGCGGCGCGTGGTTGCTCGTCGGATGTGGATCAAGCCGCATCACAGAACCAACGAAGGGTCTTCTTTTTACCGCGGTGAACATACCGCGCGGAGTGAGCGCGAGCAATCTGGGGTACTCAGTATGTTTTTCTCGAATATGGCGTCACAGAACGCCTTTCGGGGCTCTCGGCCCGTCCGCCCGGAAGCACTTCGGCGACTTCGGATAAAAGGCGCTGGTCACCGCATGTGACCGGACTGTGATCGTTCCGAGATGGATTCGCCAGGATCACCGGCGAGTCGCGTCACGGCGTGTCGGACACACCCTCTCAGTCGCCTCTCAGTCCGTGGGGCCACACTGGTCACATGCGGATTCTGGTAGTCGACGACGACCGCGCCGTTCGCGAATCGTTGCGCCGGTCGCTGACCTTCAACGGCTACACCGTGGATCTGGCGGTCGACGGCGTCGACGCACTCGAGAAGGCGACCATCCAGCGCCCCGATGCACTGGTGCTGGATGTGATGATGCCACGGCTGGACGGTCTGGAGGTGTGCCGCAGGCTGCGCAGTACCGGAGACGACCTTCCGATTCTGGTTTTGACGGCGCGGGATTCCGTTTCCGAACGCGTCGCCGGACTCGACGCGGGCGCCGACGACTATTTGCCGAAGCCGTTCGCGCTCGAGGAATTGCTCGCCCGGCTGCGCGCGCTGCTGCGCCGGACCGGGGGCGCACCCGGTGAGGCCTCGGAAACCCTGCGGTTCGCGGATCTGTCGCTGGATCCGGTCACCAGGGAGGTCACCAGGGACACCAGGGCCATCAGCCTCACCCGCACCGAGTTCTCGCTGCTGGAGATGCTGATGGCGAACCCGCGCCGGGTGCTCACCCGCAGCCGGATCCTGGAGGAGGTCTGGGGCTACGACTTCCCGACCTCGGGCAACGCGCTGGAGGTCTACATCGGCTACCTGCGCCGCAAGACCGAGGCCGAGGGCGAGCCGCGGCTCATCCACACCGTGCGCGGAGTCGGGTACGTGCTCCGCGAGACCCCGCCGTGACCCGCGGTGCCAGGCGGCCGGTGATCGCGACGCTCGGCAACCCGCGCCCGGCCGAGCCGCGCTCGGCGGAGCCGCAGCCGCAGGCGGAGATGCGCCCGCCGACGCCGCTCACCCGCTCGGTCTCGCTGCGCTGGCGGGTCACGCTGCTGGCCGCCTCGGTGGTCGCCATCGCGGTGGCGCTGGCCTCGATCGCCGCCTACGCCATGGTGGCGCGCTCGCTCTACGCCGACGTCGACTCGCAGCTGCGCGCCCGCGCCTCCACGCTCATCGACAACAACTTCGACAGCCTCGGCTTCTACTCGATCATCCTGGCCGGGCTGTACTCCAACGACGTCGGCGTCGCGCTGATCTTCGGCGACGAGAAGCAGTACGTGCCCCCGCAGCCCACCGACCCGCCGGTCGGGGCCGACGAGATGGCGGTCGCCGCCGGGCAGCGCGAGTTCTCCCTGCGCACCGTCGACAACCAGCGGGTGCTCGCCCAGCGCACCAACTCCGGGGCGACGCTGGTGGTCTCGCAGCGGCTGGAGCCGACCAGGGAGGTGCTCGACCGGCTCGCCTGGCTCATGTTCGTGGTCGGCGGCTGCGGCGTCGTGCTCGCCGCCGCCGCGGGCACCGCGGTCGGCCGCACCGGGCTGCGGCCGATCGCCCGGCTCACCGCGGCCACCGAGCGGGTCGCCCGCACCGACGACCTCACCCCGATCCAGGTCACCGGCGACGACGAGCTGGCCAGGCTCACCGAGAGCTTCAACACCATGCTGCGCGCGCTCACCGAGTCGCGGGACCGGCAGCGCAGGCTGGTCGCCGACGCCGGGCACGAGCTGCGCACCCCGCTCACCTCCCTGCGCACCAATATGGAGCTGCTCATCGCCTCCAGCAGGCCGGGGGCGCCCCGGCTGCCCGAGGAGGACATGGCCGAGCTGCGCGCCGACGTCATGGGGCAGATCGAGGAGCTCTCCACCCTGGTCGGGGACCTGGTCGACCTGGCCCGCGAGGACGCCCCGGAGACCGTCTACGACCGGGTCGACCTCGGTGAGGTCGCGGAGCGGGCGCTGGAGCGCGCCCGGCGCAGGCGCGGCGCCATCGAGTTCGTCGCCGAGCTGCGGCCGTGGTTCGTCTACGGCCACGAGGCCGGGCTGGAGCGGGCCGTGCTCAATGTGCTCGACAACGCCGCCAAGTGGAGCCCGGGCGGCGCCAGGGTGCTGGTCACCATGCGCGAGGTGAGCCGCGGGCTGCTCGAACTCGCCGTCGACGACGCCGGGCCCGGCATCCCGCCCGGCGAGCGCGAGCTGGTCTTCGAGCGCTTCTACCGGACCACCGCCTCCCGCTCCATGCCCGGCTCCGGGCTCGGCCTCGCCATCGTCAAGCAGGTGGTGACCAAGCACGGCGGCACCATCACCGTCGACGCCTCCGAGCGCGGCGGCGCGCTCATCCGCATCGTGCTCCCCGGCGAGGAGGGCAGGCCCGAGCAGCTCTCGGAAAACTGATAGCGCCGTCTCAGTTCGTTCTCAGTCGTGATGAGCAGGCTGGGGGGTACTACGAGCAGGACCCACAGCCGAGCACCGAGGATTCGCCGTGACCGAGGAAAACCAGCGCCGCGCGGGCGAGCAGCCCGCGGGCACCCCGCACCCCACCCAGCAGCTGTCCGGGCAGGGGTCGCCGTGGGCGCCAGGGCCGTACGGGCCGCAGGGTGGGTACGGGCCCGGCGGGTTCGGGCCCGCGGGGTCCGGTGCTCCGGGCGCCGAGCACGGCGGCGCGGGGCCGGACCGGACGAGTGGCATCTCGGGCGGGCCCGATGTCGCTCGGGGCTCCGAGCAGGGAGCCGCTGGTACCGGCGCGCAGCACGGCGGTGCGGGGCCGGACCACACGGCCGGCTTCATCGGCCGCCCCGAGGTCGGCCGCGGGGGCGAGCAGGGGAGCGGCGTCTCGGGCGGGCCTGACGCAGGCCCCGAGCAGGCGACCAACGTCTTCGGTGCGTACCAGGGCTCGGACTACGGCACGGGCGGGTACGCAGCGCAGGGGCGGTACGGATCAGGTCCGGCCACCGGGTCGATCCCGGCCGGTTACGGCCAGGGCCCCGGCTACGCCCAGCCGGGCGGCCCGGTCCCGCCGGGCACCCTCCCGCCCGCCTACGGCGGCGGCCCGTCCGACCCCGGCCCGGCCCGCCGCCCGCGGCGCACCGCGCTGGTGGCGGGCGCACTGGTCCTCGCCCTGGTGAGCGGCGGCATCGGCGGCGTCGTCGGCGCGGTCGCGGTCGACCGGGACGCGGGCTCGACGGTCGCCAACGCCCTCGACGCCCCGAAGCCGAACGTGAACACCGTCTCCAACGCCCCCGCGGGCTCGATCCAGGCGGTGGCGCAGAAGGTGCTGCCCAGCGTCGTGATGATCAAGGTCGCGAGCAACCGCGCCGAGGGTGAGGGCTCCGGCGTCGTGCTCTCCTCGGACGGCCTGATCCTGACCAACAACCACGTCGCCACCGGCGGCGGCACCGGCGCCAGGATGGAGGTCGTCTTCAGCGACGGCTCCACCGCTCCGGCCACCATCGTCGGCGCCGACCCGGTCTCCGACCTCGCGGTCATCAAGGCCGAGGGCAAGACCGGGCTCACCCCGGTCGAGCTCGGCAGCTCCGCCGAGCTGCAGGTCGGCCAGGCGGTGATCGCCATCGGCTCCCCGCTCGGCCTGGCGGGCACCGTCACCACCGGCATCGTCTCCTCGCTGAACCGCCCGGTCTCGACGAGCGGCTCCGGCACCGCCCCCGGCGTCAACCCGGTGATCGACGCGGTGCAGACCGACGCCGCCATCAACCCGGGCAACTCCGGCGGCGCGCTGGTGGACGGCGAGGGCAAGCTGATCGGCATCAATACCGCCATCGCCACCCTCGGTGGCGAGACCGGCGGCCAGCAGAGCGGCTCGATCGGCCTCGGCTTCGCCATCCCGGTGGACCAGGCCCGCCGGGTCGCCGATCAGCTGATCAAGACCGGCAGGGCCACCTACGCCCAGATCGGCATCAAGCTGCGCCCGCAGGACACCCGGGCGCAGGTGCTCGAAGCGACCCAGGACGGCCCCGCCGCCAAGGCGGGGATCCCGGCCGGAGCGGTCGTCACGAAGGTCGACGATCGGGTCATCGATTCCGGTGACGCGCTGATCGCGGCGGTCCGTTCCCACCAACCAGGAGACAAGGTGACGGTGACCTACACCGACGAACAGGGCAACAACCCGAAGACCGTCCAGGTGACGCTGGACGCCGCACCGGCGGAGGCGGGCCGATGATGCGCGTGCTGCCAGGGGGTTCGGTGGGGCTGTCGCCGCTGGGCGCTACGGTGAGCGGCATGGAAATCGATGCTCCTGTGGCGGGGCGGGCACTGGTGGTCGTCGTCGATGATCGGACGGCGCACGGCGCCGAGGATTCGATCGGCCCGCTGGTCACCGAACTGCTCACCGAGGCGGGGTTCCTCGTCGACGCCTCGGTCTCGGTGCAGGCGGACGAGGTGGAGATCCGCAACGCGCTGAACACCGCGGTCATCGGCGGTGTCGACCTGGTGATCTCGGTCGGCGGCACCGGTATGTCGCCGCGCGACGTCACCCCGGAGGCCACCGCGCAGGTGCTCGACCGGGAGCTGCCCGGCATCAGCGAGGCGCTGCGCTCCTCCGGCCGGGTGGCCGGTTCGCTGGACGCGGTGCTCTCCCGCGGCCTGGCCGGCGTCTCCGGCAGCACCCTGGTGGTGAACCTGGCGGGTTCGCGCTCCGCCGTCCGCGACGGCATGGCGACGCTCAGCCCGCTCGCCAGCCGCGTGGTCGACGAGCTCTCCGGGCTGGCGGAGTAATCTCCCCCGCCGACGCTGCCGACGGCCCCCGCCCACGCCGGGCGGGGGACGCGGCGCGGCTCGCCCGCATCTTCGGCGACCCGCTGCCGGACACCACCCGCGACGAACGCGACGACGGTTCGCGCCGTGATGATTCCGACGATCACTGGTTGCGCTCCCAGGTGCCCCCGCATCACGGTTGAGCCTCCTTCCCTCCGTTTCGGTAACTCCGCCTTGACATATGGCCGGACACTCGGCCGGCCCGGCCGCCCCGCGGCCCGGCCCGTGGCCTTTCCGAGCGGAAATTCCTGCCGCCACAAGTGAATGCCGAGCCACTTCGCCGCGGCCACTTTGCGCACCTCATCAATGCCTTCCGCTAGTGGTGATTTGCGCTACTGCCGGGTAGGGCCGAACGGTCGTTCCCCCGCGTTTGTGCACGTCAAACACCCCGCTGGCGTGTCCGAACTGTGACATGGATCACGATGATCTAAATGAAATCTAGTCGGGCGGTTTGCTTTCGAAGCGTTTACTCTCCCTCACGGGAACCGTCTGTTGCGGTGCCGTTCACCCCGGATTCGACCGTGGGGGCGGCTTCGACATGGGCGAATCCCGGTTCCGATTAGCCAGGTCGGGGTGTTGCGCCGAAATAACAGTCGGTTACATAACGGCAACAAACGGGCGACAAACTGAGCTGGGCCTGAGAGGACCACGTGCAGTCTCGATGGTCGAGCTGCCTGTTCGAACCTGATGAGGGGAAGTATGAGCGAGAACCGCATCAACGGTCTGCGCCACGGTGCCCGCGTTGCGGGCGTCGGCGCTGCCGCGGCCGTTGCCATGGGCCTGCTTTCGACCGGCGCGGCCAATGCCGACACCTTCGTGCCGTTGCCGGACGGCCAGAAGCTGGGCCCGGGGGTCACCCTGACCCGCACCGCGGAGAGCGCGATCGTGTCGCCGTCGCTGGCGGCCAACGGCGCGGGCCGCGTGGTCTGGGTATCGGGCACGACCACCGCGGATGTGACCGAGACCCCCGAGGGCGAGGTGGGCCCGTTCAACGGCCCCGCTGGCGAGCCGGGGAGCAACAACTCTTCGACGCACGGCGCGTCGCAGGTCAACACCGGCTACATCGTCGGTTGCCAGGTCTCGATCGCCGATGACGCGATCTCCGCGGGCCTCGATTTCGGTCTGGCCGTGGACTCGGGCACCCTGAGCGGCTCGCTCGGCCTGGACCTGGGCCCCGGTGAGGTCAAGTTCGTGCAGATCGAAGCGAAGGACATCACGAAGCCGGGCGTGTACTCGGTCGAGTACCAGGATGTCGAGATCGAGATCCAGGGCTGCGCCGGTTACGCGCAGGCCCGTGCCTACAGCGTCGTCGAGATCATCGGTGACAACTACTCGAAGACCAGCCTGTACGGCCTGCCGTTCAGCATCGGCTGACACCGGTCTCTTCCTCAACCTTCCTCTCGCTGAAGCGAATACGACCCTCAAGGGGCAATACAGATGATCAATCGTAAGAACCTGGCGCGGGTGGCAGGCGTTGGTGCCGCCGCCGCGGTCGCCGTGGGCCTGTTCTCCACCGGCGCCGCGAACGCCGACACCTTCGTGCCGCTGCCGGGCGGCACCATCACCGAGACGCTCTCCGACGGCACCGTGGTGACGGTGAACCTGGTCGGCGAGTCGGCCACCATCAGCCCGTCGCTGGGCTCGACCCCGGTGCACCGCAATGCGTGGGTGTCGGCTTCGGCGCAGGTCTCGATCGAGGGCGGCGAGGACGTCGGCGGCAAGATCTACCCGGGCTATGTCGTGGGCTGCCAGGTCAACATCGCCGGTGGCGGTGTCACGGGCGGCCTGGAGGGCACCATCACGGGGACCGAAGACGGTGCCAGCGGCAGCGTCGCGGGTGGCGGCGGCGGCAGCCTGTCGCTCGGCCCGGGCCAGGCGACCTCGTTCTACATCCTCGACATCGAGAAGCCGGACGACTACGGCGACGAGGATCACTCGACGAACAACTCGTTCAAGGGCAACTCCGGCTCGGTGACCTGGGCCGATTCCACCATCGGGCTGACCGGCTGCGGTGGCTACGCCCAGGCGCGCGCCTTCGTGCGGGTCAAGGTGGAGACCGACAACGTGATGTCGGTCGTGACCCTGTGGGGCCAGCCGTTCAGCATCGGCTGATCGCACTCCGATCCGCGTGATCACCGGCGGGTCCGTCGCTTCGGCGACGGGCCCGCCTTCGCGTTTCCCACGCCGGGCCCTCAATGGAACACCACCGTGAGCGCGCTGCTCAGCGAGGCCGCCGCCACCGCGGTGGCGTACCCGGTATCCATGGCGACCAGCACCACCCGCTCCGCTCCACGGCCGTCACCGGTCGCCGAGACCAGAACGACGGCCGCGTCCCTGGCGAGCGTGCGCGGCGGGCGATCGGATTCGCGGCCCGCGCCATCGCTCGCCGCGCCGATGACGTCCACCCGGTCGCCCGCGCGCAGGATCTCGGCGACCGCCGAGTCGGCGAGCCGCAGCGGCACGATCCTGGCATCCGCGGAGCCGGTCGCGACCCCGGCCAGCCGGGGATTGACGGTGCGCACGTCGGTGAAGATCTCGCCTGCGCGCATGGCGCCGGTCAGCGTGGCGCCGAGCAGGGCGGCGGAATCGCGCACCGCGCCGTCCGGCAGGGTGCCCGACGGCTGCGCGACGGCGCGCAGATCGGTATCGGTGAGCAGGCTGCCCGCGGTCAGATCACGGCTCGCGACCAGGACCTCGGTCCGGGCCGCGCCCGGATCACCGCGGAGGAAGAGCGCGCCCGCGAGCAGCGCCAGCAAACCGGCGAGTAACCGTCGGGCAAGGATGCCGTCGAGCCAGGGCGGGCGGTTGCGGAAGGCTTCCAGCACCCGGCTCTCGGAGCCGAGCGCGGAGCGGCGGAACGGGGAATCGGAGCGAGGCATGGCCGAAGCCTAGGAGCGCGGCACCGGTCGGGAACCGGCTCGATCCGGCCCCTGTGGATGGCGACGGAGCTGTGGACAACTCGGCCCGGCCCGGCTTCGCGGCGCGGGCCGGATGCCTACGATCAGCTCGCGACAGCGGTACTGGTGCTCGACGAACCCGAGGAGGAAGCCGATGCCGACGAAGCAGGCGCGGGGGTGCTCGTGCTCGACGACGAATCGGAGCCGGACGAGCCGGAGTCGGTCTTGGCGGGCTCGCTCGCCGTGCCGGAGCCGCCCCGGCTGTCGGTGCGGTAGAAGCCGCTGCCCTTGAAGACGATGCCGACGGAGTTGAAGAGCTTGCGCAGCCTGCCCGTGCACTCGGGGCACTCGGTCAGCGTGTCGTCGCTGAAGGACTGGACGATGTCGAACCGATTGTCACACTGGGTGCACGCGTACGAATAAGTAGGCATCGAGATCCTCCGGGGCTGTGTCGATCTAGCACTCTACCGCCGACAGTGCCAACGTTGCCAATCGGATGTTCATTCCCGGTCAGGAATGGCCTCCAGCGGCGGCGAGCCGCGTCAAACCGGCCGCGGGCGTCAAGGCCCATCCCACCCGATGGTCGTGCGGCTCCTCGGGCAGCACGGGCACCAACTCCGCGTCCCGGACCACCGCGATGAGCCGCGCGCCCGGCGCCGCCAGGTCGAGGCTCCGGTCGTAGTAGCCCGCGCCGCGGCCGAGCCGCACCCCGCGGCGATCGACGGCGAGCGCGGGAATGAGGACCACCCCGGCTCCGGCCAGTGCCGCGGGGGGAAGCACCGGCCCGTCCGGTTCGCGCAGCCCGAAGCGGCGGCGCACCAGGTGGGCGGCACCGGTGTAGGCGGCCCAACTCAGTGCGCCCGGCTCGCCGGTGACCGGAAGCAGCACCTCGGCGCCTGCCCGGATCAGCGCGTCGAGCATGCGCAGGTCGCCCGGCTCGCCGCGCACCGGGACGTAGGCCGCCACCACCGGCGCGCGGCCGGAACCGACCCGGCCGGACAGAACTGTGGTTATCGTCTCGGCGAGTGCCAGTGCTTCGGCATCGTGCTGTGCCGTGGGGAGCCGGTTCCTACGGGCCAGGATGTCGTCGCGCCATGCATGTTTTCCGCGCTCACCGGGCATCTCCATGAACGTCACCATAGGCTCAGCGGAATGGCAGGCCGTCGTACGGCGGACCCGCGATGTAATGGATGGATAGGGTAGGCGTATGACAGCGAAGGCCGGACAGTCGGCGAATGGCGGGGTAGGGGTCTTCCGCACGGCTGTGGTGCCGGCGGCGGGGCTGGGGACGCGCTTCCTGCCCGTCACGAAGACGGTGCCGAAGGAACTGCTCCCGGTGGTCGACACGCCGGGGATCGAGCTGGTCGCCACCGAGGCGGCGGACTCGGGCGCGCAGCGGCTGGTGATCGTCACCTCGCCGGGCAAGGACGGGGTCGTCGCGCACTTCATCGAGGACCTGGTGCTGGAGAGCACGCTCGCCGAGCGCGGCAAGATCGAGGCGCTGGAGAAGGTGCGCCGGGCGCCGGGGCTGCTCGACGTCAGCTCGGTGGTGCAGGAGGAGCCGCTCGGCCTCGGACACGCGGTCGCCCAGGCGGAGGCGGTGCTCGACGACGACGAGGACGCCATCGCCGTGCTGCTCCCGGACGACCTGGTGCTGCCGTCCGGCGTGCTCGACGTGATGAGCCGGGTGCGGCGCAAGCGCGGCGGCTCGGTGCTGTGCGCGATCGACGTGCCCAAGGAGCAGGTCAGCGCCTACGGCGTCTTCGACGTCGAGGTCGTGCCGGACGCGGTGAACCCGAATGTGCTCCGGGTCAACGGCATGGTGGAGAAGCCGGCGCTGGCCGACGCGCCGTCCACCTACGCCGCCGCTGGGCGGTACCTGCTCGACCGCGCGATCTTCGACGCGCTGCGCCGGATCGAGCCGGGCGCGGGCGGTGAACTCCAGCTGACCGATGCCATTGCGCTGCTGATCGCGGAGGGGCATCCGGTTCATGTCGTGGTCCACCGTGGGTCGCGCCACGATTTGGGCAACCCGGGCGGTTATCTTCGAGCAGCGGTCGATTTCGCCCTGGAACGGGAGGAGTACGGCCCGGCCCTTCGGGAGTGGCTGCAGCACCGGCTCGGCCCGGACTGGGATCCCCAGCTGACGACCTACGACTGACGGGCGCGGTCGAATTTCACGGGCGGTGGACACGTCGGGTACGAATGTGTTCGCCGCCCGGCTGTACGCACGCCGGTGCCGATGCGGTAGCGGCGGCGTGCGAGAGGAGCAGGGAAGGGCTGGATGCGCTCGGTTGAGGATCAGCAGATCAAGGTGACCGCGGCCGCGGTCGCGCCGAGGCCGGTCCGGGTCGCGATCTCGGAGGCCCAGGGGCTGCTGTGCGCCGAGGATGTCGTCACCGAGCGGCCACTCCCCGGCTTCGACCAGGCGGCCATCGACGGCTACGCCGTCCGCAGCGTCGACGTCTCGGCGGCGGGCTCCGACATCAGGGACGAGACCGGCGAGCTGGTCGACCTCACGCTGCCGGTCGTCGGCGAGGTGGTGGCCGGTTCCAGGCAGCCGATCCGGCTGCAGCCGAGGCAGAGCGTCCGGGTCGACACCGGGGCGCCGCTGCCGACGCTCGCCGACGCCGTGCTCCCGCTGGACTTCACCGATGGCGGCCGGGCACGGATCAAGGTCTACGAGCCGGTGCGCTCCGGCGACTACGTGCGCCGGATCGGCGACGACGTGCAGCCCGGCGACGTCGCGGTGCGCGCGGGCACCATCATCGGCCCGGCGCAGGTCGGGCTGCTCGCCGCGGTCGGGCAGGACAAGGTGCTCGTGCACCCGCGGCCGCGGCTCTCGGTGATCTCGGTGGGCGGCGAGCTCATCGACATCGACCGCACGCCGGGGCCGGGGCAGGTCTACGATGTGAACTCCTACGCGCTGGCCGCCGCGGCGCGCGACGCGGGCGCCGACGTGAACCGGGTCGGCATCGTCAGCTCGGACCCGCGCAGGCTGCGCGACGTGGTCGAGGGGCAGCTGATGCGTTCCGAGGTGGTGGTGATCGCGGGCGCCGTCGGCGGCTGGGCCTCCGAGCAGGTGCGCGAGGCGCTGGACGGGCTCGGCGAACTGGAGATCGCCAGGGTCGCCATGCATCCCGGCTCGGTGCAGGGCTTCGGCAGGCTCGGCCGGGACGAGGTGCCGACCTTCCTGCTGCCCGCCAATCCGGTGAGCGCGCTGGTCGTCTTCGAGGTGATGGTGCGTCCGCTGATCCGGATCGCGCTCGGCCGCAGGCATCCCATGCGCCGCGTCATCCGGGCCAGGACGATCATGCCGGTCACCTCCATGGCGGGGCGGAAGGGGTACCTGCGCGCGCAGCTCATGCGCGACGAGACCACCGGCGACTACCTGGTGCAGCCGCTCGGCAACGGCACCAACGGCTCCTCGCACCTGCTCGCCACCCTCGCCGAGGCCAACAGCCTGATCGTGATCGAGCCGGACGAGACCGAGATCCGCACCGGTGACGAGGTGCGCGTCGCGTTCCTCTCCCAGCGCGGCTGAGGCGCGGGCATGAGCGTTCTCCGGGGTGCGCAGCATCCGGGGTGGCCCGCCAGGATCGGCCCGGTCCTGGTGACCGCCGGTGAGGTGCGGCTGCGGCCGGTGCGGCTGCGGGATGCCGCCGCCTGGAGCCGGATCCGGCTGCGCGACCGTGACCACCTGGAGCCGTGGGAGCCGACCGGCCGCGGCACCTGGGAGGCGCGCAACCACGCCTCGAACTGGCCGTCGCTCTGGTCCGGGCTGAAGGCCGAGGCGCGGCGCGGCGCCATGATCCCGCTGGCGATCGAGGTGGACGGCGACTTCGCCGGGCAGATCACGGTGGGCAATATCGTGCGCGGCGCGCTGCGCTCGGCCTGGATCGGGTACTGGGTGGCGCGCGACCTGAGCGGGAAGGGCGTGGCCACCGCGGCGCTCGCGCTCGGCCTCGACCACTGCTTCGGCCCGGTAGGGCTGCACCGGGTGGAGGCCACCGTGCGGCCGGAGAACCTGGCCAGCCAGGCGGTGCTGCGGCACGCCGGGTTCCGCGAGGAGGGGTTGCTGCGCCGCTACCTCGATGTCGACGGCGCCTGGCGTGATCATCTGCTGGTGGGTATCACGGTCGAAGAGGTGCTCGGCACCGTGGTCGACCGGATCGTGCGGGAGGGACGCGCGACGCCGCTCTGAGCTGCGGTAGCGCACCGCCGAGGGGAATGGATCGTCCGGGGGAAAGGAATACGGTGGCTGCACGCGCCGCGGAAGTGGTGGAAATGTGACTGCTGTGGCGCAAGTGCACGGCGCGCCTGCTCGTTGTGATCTCTACCCGGAATTAACCTACGGACGTCGGTGGTGCGTCCCGCGCCGCCGGCACGGAGCCTGTGAGGTGCTCGACCGACCGGTGAGGAGGTCGGCCGAAGTGCCTCCGCGGCGGCCGAACCGCCGCCCCGGACGAGGGCCTGCGCGGTCGCTCGGCGGGGTGCGGCCCGGCCGCGGGCCGAGTGGACCAATCCCGGCGGGGACGGAGGTGCTGACGACATGCCGAATTCGATCCTGTGGATCGGGCTCGTCGTGCTGTGGGTCTTCGTCATCTTCCCCATGCTCGCGAACCGGCACCCGCGCATCCGGCGCACCACCGACGCCGCGCTGGCGACCCGTGTGCTGTACCGCGGCGGCTCGAAACGCCGTCGCAAGAACGGCCGCCACGACAGCGACCCCGACTACCGACCCACCCGACGCACGAGAAGGCTTCCCCAGAGCGATGATGCGGAGGATCGGATGACGACATCGGCCGACGAGCCCGTCACCGACGACGAAGACACCGTCACCGATCCTCGCGACCCGGAGGATGGGCCCGCGGACACTGTCGCCGCCGAGACCGCAGGAGCCTCCACCGCGGACGGCCCCGCCGGAGCGGCGGTGGACCTCGACGATCGTGCCGACGACGACTTCGACGACGACCTCACCGATGACGACCTCACCGACGATGACCTCACTGAAGGCGACCGGGCCGAAGACGACCGTGTCGACAGCGACCTTGCCGAGGACGATTTCGACGACGAGGACCGGGGCACCGAGGCCGCGGAGTATGTGGACGAGCCCTACGAGGACGACGCCGAGTACGAGGACGAGGACGCCTCCGCCCCCGCACCCGCCGCCGACTCCAGGGTGAGCGCGCGCATCCCACCCGCCCCCGCGAAGACCCCCGCGCGCCTGGACGACGACGGCTACGCGGACGGGGACACCGGCTCCGAGGGCGAGCGGGATGCCGAGAAGCCCGCCGAGCGCACCGACGACGACTTCGTCCCCACCCGCCGCGGCCGCGGCGGCTACGACCCCGAAGCCGACGCCATCGCCCGCGCCGCGCGCTACACCTTCCGGCAGCGCGCCGTGCTCGGCCTGCTGCTCGCGGGGCTGCTCTGCGGCGGCCTCGGCCTCGCCGTCGCGCCCGCGCTGTGGTGGGGCACCGGGCTGAGCCTGGCCGTGCTCGTCGCCTACCTGGCGTACCTGCGCAAGCAGGTCAGGATGGAGGAGGAGATCCGGCGCCGCCGCTCCGCCCGGCTCGCCCGCGGCCGCTCGGCGGCCGAGGCCGAGGAGGCGGAGGTCGAACCGGCCGCCCCGCGCCGGGAACGCCGCGCCGCCGTCGGCATGGACCGGGACACCGCCCGCCTGCTGCGCCGCCGCTCCGTCCTGCTCGAACCCGACGACGAGGCCCCCGACTTCGAGCAGTTGGAGACCTTCGACCCGGCCGCCGCCCGCGCCCTGCGCAACCGTACCGCCGACATGCGCCGCGCCGTGGGCGAGTAGTTCGCCGAATCGAGGCCGTACGGGGCATCGCCCCAGCTCACGGCCTCGATTCGGAGTCTGCGGCAACGTCCTGATACAGTGTCACAGCGCGGTTCCCCGGAGCCGCACGGGGCTATAGCGCAGTTGGTAGCGCGTCTCGTTCGCATCGAGAAGGTCAGGGGTTCGATTCCCCTTAGCTCCACCGAAGAGGCTTCCGCACAGGCGGGAGCCTCTTTCGTTTCCGGCACCGTTGTGATGTCCGGTTCTTCGGACATATTCGCGTCCGAACGGTCGCTGTCCTTCGATCGGGCGACACGTGCGAATTCGAGCCCGTGGAACACTGGCCCTGTTCACGTCCGTACTACGGAAAGGGTCGGATGAAGCGCGCAGCAATGGTGATCATTCTGTGTCTGGCAGTTGCCGGCTGCGGGTCCGGAATCAATGGAGACGACATCGGAATCGGACGAGGTGCCGCTGATCCGCTGTCGCTGCTCTTCGTGGAACATCGCGACGGCGATACTCAGCTTTATTACCGAGTGGGGGACGATCCCGCGAAGCAGATGACTACAGGTGAGACCGACTACTTCGGGGATGTGCATTTATCGGATGATGGATCCCGGATAATTTTCGCGCGCTCGGTCGACAACGAAGTCGGAATCTACTCGATGACTCCCGGGGACGCGGGGCCGACGCTCATCGTCTACCCCGTGCTGCTGGCGACGAGCAATCGCAGCCACCACTCCATCGATGTCGTGAACGAGTACGACGTGACAGCCGACGGCTCCGCTGTCGTCTTCGTGACGACGAGCACCGATGGGTCCGCCTACAGCTCGGGGGCGACGGAGATCCACACGATCGCCTTCGACGGGAGCGGCCACCAGCTCCTCGTGGACACGGGCGACGAGGATGATCTCGTGGGGCTGCCGCAGTTCTCACCGGATGGAGAGCGGATAGCGTATTGGCGTCTCGGGAACAATGACAGGCCGTCCGGGCTCTACGTCATGGATCGAGACGGTCGCGGCGTACGCATGGTCGCGAGTTCGAAGGAAATGAATCACGAAGGCTTCGAATACCTATCGTGGTCTCCGGACGGCAGGAAGATCGCGGTGGTGAACGCTGACCAGGATGCTCTCTATGTGGTGAACGTGGACGGAGGTGGGGGCGCCGAAGAGATCATCCGCACTCCGGAGACGGAAGGGTTCGACTATCTGGGCAATCCGGCGTTTTCGCCGGATGGGAAATGGATCGCCTATCACCGGTCGGCGATGAATGCGCCAGGGCAGGTGTTCACCGATCCCGCTCAGGCACTTTCTGGTTCTTCGGCGGAAATATTCATGATCCCTGTCGACGGCGGTGCGGCCCGGCAGGTCACCGACGAGGGACAGCAGATGGAGGCCGCCGACGACCCGGTCTTCACTCCGGACGGCAGCACGCTGGTATTCGTGGGCGGGCCCATGGACCCGAAGACGATAGATCAGCAGAATCCGTTGAAAGATTTCGGTATCTATCGGGTGGCGATCGACGGCAGCGGCGTGCGAAAACTGCA
Source organism: Nocardia sp. NPDC057353 (assembly GCF_042667085.1). Lineage (NCBI taxonomy): Bacteria > Bacillati > Actinomycetota > Actinomycetes > Mycobacteriales > Nocardiaceae > Nocardia > Nocardia sp. NPDC057353. Next base: position 36,122 of record NZ_JBHVAK010000039.1, on the reverse strand, counting down.
CTCGGGGCGCGCCGATCAGTTCGACATCGCACTGCGCACCGGCTGAGCGGACGTATCGCCTCCCCGGTGCAGGGTAGCCGCGCTGTCGTCCGCTGTTCACGGGCCATTCGGGGTGCCGGGCCGGAACGCGCCGTACCCTGTGCGCGTGGGGCCGACGGACCGGGCGCCGAGCACGGCGGCGCGACCGGTCACGGCACTCGCGGCGGTCACCGCCGTGGTGTTCGTGACCTTTCTCGACACCACCATCGTCAGCGTGGCGCTCGGCGCCATCCGGAACGAGCTGCGCGCCGACGTGAGTGCACTGCAGTGGGTGGTCAACGCGTACACGGTGGTCTTCGCCGGACTCATGCTGGCGGGCGGCTCGCTCGGCGACCGGTGGGGACGGAAGCGGGTGATGATCGCGGGGCTGGTGGTCTTCTGCGCCGGGTCGGTGGTCGCGGCGCTCGCGGCCACCGTGCCGCTGCTGATCCTCGGCCGCGCGATCATGGGGGTCGGTGCGGCGGCATCGGAGCCGGGCACGCTCTCGCTGCTGCGCCACATCTTCCCGGACGAGCGCGCCCGCGCCAAGGCGCTCGGGGTGTGGGCGGCGGCGGCCGGGCTGGCGCTGGCCGCGGGGCCGGTGCTCGGCGGGGTGCTGGTGCACGCGTACGGGTGGCGCTCGATCTTCTGGTTCAACCTGGTACTCGGGGCGGCGGCGCTGCTGGCGGCGCTGTGGTCGGTGCCGGAGAGCTCCGACCGGCCGGACGGGCCGATCGACTGGGCCGGGTTCGTGCTCGGCGCCGGGTTTCTCGGCGCGGTGATCTACGCGGCCGTCGCGGGCGAGCACCGGGGGTACACCTCGGCGCCGGTGCTCGCGCTCTTCGGGGCGGGCGGGGTCGCGCTGGTCGCCTTCGTCGCGGTCGAGCTGCGGGCACGGGCGCCCATGCTGCAGCTGCGCTATCTGCGGCCGCCCGCGGTGCGGAGCGCGCTGGTGGTGGCCTTCGCCGTCTACTTCGGGATCTTCTCGATCTTCTTCTGCACCGCGCTGTACCTACAGGTGACGCACTCGTACTCGGGGGCGCGGACGGCGACGGTGTTCGCGCCGATGGCCGTCGCCATCGTGCTCGGCTCGCTGGCCGCGGGATTCTGGGTGGCGCGCCGCGGGGCGTGGCCGCCGATGATCGCCGGGTGTCTGGCGGGGGCCGCGGGCATCCTGCTCACCCGGCACGCGCTGGCGGGGCCGATCCACGATCCGTCGCTCGCCGCGGCCATGGCACTGGCGGGGCTCGGCTTCGGCGTCGCGGTGGTGCCGCTGACCTCGGCGGTGCTCTCCGGGCTGCCCGCCGCGCACTCGGGGATGGCGGCCGCGGCGACCAATACGATGCGGCAGGTCGGCTCGGCGGTCGGGGTGGCGGTGCTCGGCGCGCTGGTGAACTCGCTGCTCACCGCGGACCTGAAGGCGCGGATGTCGGAGCTCGGGCTGCCCGCTGAGTTGCAGCCGTTCGCGGTGGACGCGGTGCAGCGGGGCGGGATCCCGGAGGGCACGAACATCACGCCGTACCTGCCGTACCTCTCGAAGATCAACGAGGTGTTGAACACCGGGAAGGCGGCGTTCCACCACGGGCTCGAGGTGGCGCTGCTGGTCTCCGCGATCCTGATCCTGGTCGCGGCCGTCGTGACCGCGTTCGAGGCGCCGAAGCGCGCGGGTGGGGACCGCTGAGCGAACCCTCGGAATTACATCTGTGCAGTTCGTGCCGTCCTTCCGAACGGTACTTCCAGATGGCAACCACCCTCGACGGATCGCCGGGGCGGGAGATCTGGATCACAGAATTCTCGGGGGGTGTTCGAAAGACGCCGGGCTCAGCGTAATTCGGGGTGCGCTGGGAAAGTCCGGTCGTTCACTGCGGGTTTGCGGAGTGGGCGCGGACACCGGCCGCCCCGGTCGGTCCGGCGCATTCGAGCAGCGTGAACAGCGGATATATGCAATCTTGTTATTGCACAACGGCATTGAGAGGGACCCACGGGGCTCGGTGGTGCGGGGCTCCGGCAGAGGGAGTGTGGCGAGATCATGATGTCGTGGAACGCGTCCGAGCCGAGGGAAAGGGATGCCGCGGGACGGGCGGCTCCCCGGGGTGAGACGCTTCGCGATGCCGCGCGTCGGGAGAGCGGGCGCCGCGGCTCCTCGCGGCGGGCGGACGCGCAGCGCGACGGGGTGCCGCCGGAGCGCGGGGCCGAGGTTCCAGGGCCGCGCGGCGGGGTGGTGCGGCGGGTGCGCAGCGACGAGTGGGGGCCGGTTCGGTTGCCGCGGGAGGAGCCGGACGAGGCGGTTCCGCCCCGGGGGGCCGCGCCGGGGCCGGTGCGGAATGCCGGGCCGGTGCCGTGGGGGGAGCCGCGGGGTGCCGTGCCGCGGGAGGGCGGGGTTTCCGAGCCGTGGCCCGTGCGGGATGGGGGGCCGCGGGAGAGTGAGGTTTCGGCGCCGTGGCCCGTGCGGGATGCGGGGCCGCGCGGAGGCGGGGTTTCCGAGCCGGGGCCGTTCGGGCGCGCGGTGGGGCGGCGCGGTGAGATGATGCCGTACGGCGACGGAGCGGGGCGCCCTCGGCAGCCCGGTCCGTACGACCCGCCGGGTCGCCGGGGCGAGCTGCCCGACGGTGAGCCTCGGCGCAGCGGAGGGACTTTCGGGGCGGGGCCTGCGGGCGGTGCCCCGCGACGTGGAGGCGGTGAGATGACCGGCGCCGCGTCGTTCGGTGAAGCGCAGGGGGCGCCAGGGGGTGATGGGCCGCCCTCCGGGCGATTCCCGCTCTTCGGGCGCCGAACCGGCGGTGCGCACCGCTCGGGGGAGATACCGCGGGTGCCCCCGGATGCCTACCGCACCGGCGAATTCCCGCGCATCCGCCCGGATGCCGCGCGCCCGGCCGAGCCGCCCCGCTCCCGCCCCGACGCCCCCGCTTCGGGAGCATTGCCGCGAGTCCGGCCCGAGGCCCCGCGCTCCGGTGAGCCGCCGCGCCCGCGCCCCGACGCTCCCGCTCCGGAATCCTCGCCGCACGTGCGCCCCGACGCCCCGCGCTCCGGTGAAATACCGCGCGTCCGCCCCGACGCTCCCGCTTCGGGTGCCCTACCGCGTGTGCGCCCTGATGCTCCCGCTTCAGGAGCCCTGCCACGCCTGCGTCCTGACGATCCCATTTCGGGAGCATTGCCACGCCGGCCTGATGCACCTGCTTCTGGAGCCTTGCCGCGCGTGCGTCCCGACGCCCCTGTTTCGGGAGCCCCGCCGCGCGTGCGTCCTGACGCCCCGCGCTCTGGTGAACTTCCGCGCGTGCGTCCCGACGCCCCTGCTTCGGGTGCCCTACCGCGCGTCCACCCGGACGCCTCCGCCCCGGGAACCCTGCCCAGGCGCATCCCCGAGAACTCGCGGCGGCCCGACGCACCCGCCTCGGGAGCGCTGCCGCGCGTCCGCCCGGACACCGCACGCTCCGGCGAACCGTCTTCCCCCGCATCGGGCGCACTCCCGCGCCTGCCGCGCCCGGGCGAACAGCCCCGCCCTCCGCAGGGCAGGCGGCGCGGCGAGGGCCCACCGCCGCCCGGCTCCCTGCGCGACGCCGTGCGCCGCGACCGCGTCGGCCCCCCGCCCCCGCAGCGGGTCGGGCCCCCGCCGAAGAAGCGGCAGGCCGCCCCGCTCTGGCCTGGCATGCTCACCCCCGGGCTCTCCTCCGCGGAACGGCCCGCGCCCGCGAAGCCGCGGGTGCGCCGCTCCCTGGTGGTCGGCCTGGTGGCGGTGGCGGGCTCGCTGGCGACGGCGGCGGTGGTGCTCACCTACACCGCGGCGGCGACGAACCCGAGGCAGCCGGTCGCGGCGATCACCGACCCGATTCTCGGCGGCGGCCCCGGCTGCGAGCCGACCAGGGAGAACGGGCTGGTCCGCGGCAACGGCCTCGGCTCCACCGAGACCGGCCCCGAGGCGGTGCTCGCCTTCCAGCACGCGTACTACGTGACCCGCTCCGGCACCGCGGCGCGCGCGGTGACCACGCCGGACGCGGCGGTCTCGTCGGTCGAGGTGATCGACGCGGGGATCGCCTCGGTGCCGCCGAACACGCAGCACTGCGTGTTGATCACGCAGATGGCGGACGGCCGCTTCGACGTGGTGATCACCGAGGCCCGCCCGGACGGCGCCGTGCGCACGTACCGCCAGTTCGTCACGGTCACGGTGTGGGAGGGCCGGGTGGTGATCGCCGCTATCGCCCGTCCGTCCTGACCGGAAGCCCGGCCGCGCCGCCCGCCGCGGCGAGGACCTGCTCCAGCATGGCCGGGGTGAGCCTGCCGGTGAAGGTGTTCTGCTGGCTCACGTGGTAGCTGCCGAAGACGTGCAGCGGCCGCCGCTCCGCGGTCGCGGGAGCCAGCGTGACCTGCGCGCCGTGCCCGAAGCGCGGCCGCGGGCGCGGCACCTGCCAACCGTTGGTGCCGAGGACCGGGAGCAGCGCCTGCCAGCCGAACCCGCCGAGCACGACCACCGCGCGCAGGGTGGGCGCGAGCAGCCCGAGCTCCAGGTCGAGCCAGTGCCCGCAGCGGTCGCGCTCGTCGACCGTCGGCTTGTTCTCCGGCGGCGCGCAGTGCACCGGCGCGGTGATCCGGACGCCGTGCAGCCGCAGCCCGTCGTCGGCGGCGACGGCGGTGGGCTGGTTGGCCAGCCCGACGGCGTGCAGCGCGGCGTAGAGCACGTCGCCGCTGCGGTCGCCGGTGAACATCCGGCCGGTGCGGTTGGCGCCGTGCGCGGCAGGCGCGAGCCCGACGATGAGCAGCGCGGCGTCCGCGGGCCCGAAGGCGGGCACGGCCCGGCCCCAGTACGTCTGCTCCCGGAAGGCGGCGCGCTTCTCCCGCGCCACCCGCTCGCGCCAGGCCACCAGCCGGGGGCAGCCGAAGCACTCCGCGACGGCGGCGTCCAGCTCGGCGATCGAGCGGACGGCGGTGACCTCGGCGGGGTCGGTGATTCGCCCGTGACCGGATTTCCGGCCGGTCGCCGCCCGGCCTCCGATTCGTTCGGCGGGAACTCCGGGATTACCGATGGTTCACTTTCCCTTCGTCTGCGCAGGAATCCGATACCGGCTGTCGATCAATGTCGCGGCGGGAATGACCGCGCCACGGCCGGGCGATCGATCACCGGATCTCCGGGTTGATAGCATGGCACCTCCGAAGAGCCCCTTGGCGGGAGCTACCCCGGTTTCACCCGAAAGAGTCGATCCATGCAGTTCGAAATCGTCGAGCGGGACGAGACGTGGGTTGCCGGGCTGCCGGTGCGCAGCCCGAAGCGCGCGCTCGGAGAGCTGCGGGACCAGGCACTGGAGGCGGCCTGGACGGCGGTGCTGCACCAGGACCTCGGTGGCCCGCTCGCCAGCGCCTACACCGATTACTCCGGCGAGCTCGGGACGTACAACACGCAGATCGTCGGCTACCGGTGTTCGTCGTTCGAGGAAGTCACGAGGGGTCATATCGTGGCCAGGTTGCCGCGCGGAAAGTATGCGAAATTCTCGTCGATGGGGAATTTCCCGCAGATTATGACGGATTTGTGGACGCAAATATCCTACGCCGAGGAACACAATCAGCTGAAGCGCACCTACTCCGGTGATTTCGAGTGGTACCCGCACGCCTACAAGATCGAGCTCTACCTGGCGGTAGAGCCGCGATGACCTACACGATCGCGGTGCGCCCCGAGGCGATCTACGGCGGGCTGGTCGTCCCCCGCGTGCGGCCCAGCTTCAAGGTCAGCAACAGCGACCTGATCGAGTTCCTCAAGGACCGGCTGCGCGACCGGGACATCGCCGGGCGCCTGCTCTACACGCTCTACGTGCCCGACCCCGCCGGGAGCTACAACGCCGTCGTGTGCCTCGACTACCCGGAGCCCGCCGAGGTCCCGGTGGGCGACGTGCTGGTGCGGGTGCCGAAGGGCGTCTTCGCCAGGTTCGAGCCGAACGGCGACTACCACGACCCGGTGGAGGACGTCTGGGCCCAGGTCGACGACGCGACCGCCTCGGCCGAGATCACCAGGGCCTACCGGGAGGAGATCGAGGTCTGGCGCAAGCCGGACGCGGTCGAATTGTTCATCTCGATCCTGGTCTGACCAGGACACTTCCGGTCAGGTTGCCAGCAGGTTGCCACTGCGCGGCCAACCGGTCTATCCGGTATCACTCCATATTGGACTCGGCACCCACCCGGGGGTGAATTAATAGAAATGTGACATGGTCACGGGAGATTAACCGGATAAGTGGTCAATTCCTGTCGAATGACGGATACTTCCACTGGCAGGCGAACCGGACAGTACGTTCGAGCAGGCTGCCGCACCGGTTCGAGGGCCGCCCGGCGGCGGTAGCAGGAGTTGACCAGATGACTGTCGAAACGATCGCAGTCGGCCCCGCGGGCGCACCCGACGACCACTCGCGGCGCACGATCACCACGGCAGGCAGACACTTCCTCGACCGGGCCTCCGGCTGCCGCATCCGGCTGGCGACCCCCGCCGCCGAGCCCGGGCTGTGGGCCCGCTACCTGGACGGCGCGCTGCGCACCTACCGGCACTTCGGGGTGGAGCAGGCGCTGGAGCTGGCCGCCACCGCCGACGGCGACACCACCGCGCTCTTCTGCACCGCCACCGACGCGGGCGGCCGGGTGGTGGCCGGGGTCCGGGTGCAGGGGCCGTACCGGCGGGTCGTCGACGTCACCTCGCTGCTGGCCTGGGAGGGCCGCCAGGGGGAGAGCGCGCTGCGCATGATGATGGCCGGGCGGCTGCCGTTCGGCGTGGTCGAGGGGCGCGGCGCCTGGGTGTCGCGGGAGACGCCGTACCGCAACGAGCTCGGCGCCGCGATCTCGCGCTGCCTTGCACACGCGCCGCGGCTGCTCGGCGCGCGCTTCTGCTTCGCCACCGTCGCCTCGTTCACCGCGGCCAGGCACGCGGCGAGCGGCGGCGCCGCGGCCACCGAGATCGCGCCGGTGCCGTACCCGGACGACCGCTACCGCACCGTGCCGATCTGGTGGGACAGCAGGCTCTACCGCACCGCCGCGGCGCCCGACCAGTACGCGGCGATGCGGGCCGAGTGGGCCGAGCTCGGCGTGCCCGAGCCCCGCCCGCGGCCGTTCCATGGCTGCTGACGCCGCCGCGGCGCACCGGCCGCTCGTCCTCGACCCCGCGGCGCCCTCGGCCGCGGCCGCCATCGCCGAGCTGCGGGCGCGCCCCGGGGTGGAGGTCACCGACCTGCGCGCCCCGCTGCGCGCGGAGCTGGCCGAGATCCCGGACACCCCGCCGCCCGCGGGGGACCGCTGGGTCTACTACCCGTGGCGCAACCGGCTGCTCGGGCTGCCCGCCGAGCAGGAGTTCCGCGCGGTCCGGCTGAACCGCAACCGGAACAAGCTCACCGCCGCCGAGCAGGCGGTCCTCGCCGAGCTGCGGATCGGGGTGGTGGGGCAGAGCGTCGGCCACGCCGTCGCCTACGCGCTGGCGCAGGAGGGGGTCTGCGGCGCGCTGCGGCTGGCCGACTTCGACGCGATCGCGCTCTCCAACCTGAACCGGGTGCCCGCCACGCTCTTCGACATCGGGGTGAACAAGGCGGTGGTGACGGCGCGGCGGATCGCCGAGCTCGACCCCTACCTGCCGGTCGAGGTGTGCACCGGGGGCGTGGACGCGGAGTCCGTCGCGGCGTTCATGGCCGGGCTTTCGCTGGTGGTCGAGGAGTGCGACTCGCTCGACGTCAAGCTGCTGGTCCGCGAACACGCGCGGACCGTCGGGCTGCCGGTGATCATGGAGACCAGCGACCGCGGCCTGCTCGACGTCGAGCGCTACGACCTGGAGCCGGAGCGCGAGCCCTTCCACGGCATGCTCGGCGGGGTCAAGGCCGCCGACCTGCGCGGCCTCGCCTCCAGGGACAAGGCGCCCTACGTCATGGGCATCCTCGGCGCGGACCAGATCTCCGCCCGGATGGGCGCCAGCATGGTCGAGATCGACGAAACCCTCGCGGCCTGGCCGCAGCTGGGCAGCGAGGTCATGCTCGGCGGCGCGCTGGTGGCCGCCGCGGTGCGCCGGATCGGGCTCGGCGGCGCGCTGCCCTCCGGCCGGGTCCGGATCGATCTGGAGACCGAGCTGGACCGGCTGGCGGCACCAGGGGCACAGCCGGCGTCGGCGGCCGAGCCGGACGAGCTGGATCCGCATCTGCCGCCCGCAGGCGCCACCGACGTCGAGCGGGTGCTGCACTGCGCGCGGCGCGCCCCCTCCGGCGGCAATGCGCAGCCGTGGACGCTGAGCGCGGACGGCGACGAGATCCGGATCGCGCTGCGTACCGACTACCGCACCGCGCTCGACCACCGCTTCCGCGGCAGCGCGGTGGCGCTCGGCGCCGCGCTCTACAACGCGCGCGCGGCCGCCGCGGCGCTCGGCATCCTCGGCTCCACAGAATTGCGCGAATCGGACAGCGGTGGCCTGATCGCGAAGCTGCGTCTGGGACGCGGCACCGATCCGGCGCTCGCCGCCGACTATCCGTGGGCACTGCGCCGCGAGACCAACCGCAGGCTCGGCGCGGGCGGCGCACTGGACGGGACACTCCTGGCCGAGCTGCGCAACGCCGCAACGGCGGAAGGTGCGGTGTTGCGGATCGTCGACGAGCAGGACGCGCTCGCCGAGGCGGCCGCGATCCTGGCGGGCTCGGATCGCGTCCGCTATCTGGAGCCCGCCCTGCACGGCGAGTTGTTCGCTGAGGTCAGGGCGGTGAGCGAGGACCTGACGACCGGTATCGACGTGCGCAGCCTCGAGCTCGCGCCGGACGAGCAGGTGGCGCTGGAGGTGGCGCGACGCCCCGACATCATGGCGAATCTGCGGGACTGGTCGGGCGGCGCCGCGCTGGGGGACAGCACCCGTGATCGGGTGCTCGCGGCGGCCGCGCTGCTGGTGCTGACGGTGCCTTCCGAGACGGCGGACGGGCCGGGATTGACCGGTTACGCCCGCGGCGGCGCCGCCGCGGAGCGGGTCTGGATCGCGGCGCAACGAGCGGGTCTTGCGGTGCAACCGATCTCCCCGGTCTTCCTCTACGCGCGCGACGTCAGCGAACTGGCCGCGATTTCCCCCGGCTTCGTGGATACACTGACCTCACTTCAGGGACGATTCCTACACCTCGTCGGCGTTCCCGAACGTGAGACCATGGCATTGGCGCTGCGCGTGAGCCGGGCCGCCGACGCGACGGTCCGGAGCAGGCGACGCCCGCTGCCGGGCGTGGACACCAGCAGCTAGTGCGATCGGAGACAAGGTGCCTCGGCGGACACTCGACTCACTGGTGACCACAGTCGCCTCCGAGCTGATGGGTGTCGACGCGACCACGATGGTGGCGGCCACCGAACGGGTACTGGCGACCCTGGTGGAGTACTTCGACGTCGATTTCAGCTATGTCCGGCATACCGACCGCGAACGCCGCGCGACCGTCCTGGTCGCCGAGTGGCCGCCGCGCGAGGACGTGCCGGACCCGGACCCGCTCCGGGTCGTCTACTTCGACAAGGCCGACTCGGTCTTCAAGGCGCTGGAGAACGCGACCGAGCCGTTCCTGGTCACCAGGGACGACGCCGACTACCAGGAGACCATCCGGCGCGCCTCCGGGCTGCCCTACGTGACCTCGGCGGCGGTGCCGCTGCTCTCCCGCGGCGAGTCCACCGGGCTGCTCGGCTTCATCAAGGTCGGCGACCGGGATTGGAGCACCCGCGAGCTCAATGTGCTCAAGGCGATCGCCGCGCTCTTCGCCCAGCTGCAGGCCAGGGTGGTCGCGGAGGAGCGGCTGCGCTACATCGCGCTGCACGACGACCTGACCGGGCTGGCGAACCGCAGGGCGCTGCTCGAGCACATGGAGGACCGTTTGCGGGCCGGTAGCCCGGGCCCGGTCGCGACCTTCTTCCTCGACCTGGACCGGCTCAAGGCGTTGAACGACTTTCTGGGACACACCGCGGGTGACAATTTCATCCGCTCGCTCTCCGCCCGGCTCCGGGAGAACCTGGACCCCACCGACATGATCGCCAGGCTCGGCGGCGACGAGTTCGTGATCGTCCCGGTCAAGCCGATGGACGCGGTGGCCGCGGAGAACGAGGCCACCCGGATCCAGCAGCTGATCGGGCGCCGGGTGACGGTCGGCGGGGAGTCGGTGAGCCGCGGCGCGAGCGTCGGGGTCGCGCTCGGCATCCCGGGCGAGACCACCGTCGCCGACGTGCTGCGCCGGGCCGACCACGCGCTGCTCTCGGCCAAGTCCGGCGGCGGCAACGGGGTCGCGGTCTTCACCGACGCCATGCGCGCCCAGTTCGAGCTGCAGGACGACGTGGAGCTGAACCTGCGCGGCGCGGTCGCCGACGGCTCGCTCATCCTGCACTACCAGCCCGAGGTGGACCTGCGCACCGGCCGGGTGGTCGCGCTGGAGGCGCTGGTGCGCTGGCTGCACCCGACCAGGGGGCTGCTGCCGCCGGGCGCCTTCGTCAGCGTGGCCGAGGCCACCAACCTGGCGGGCGAGCTGGGCCGCTGGGTGATCCGCTCGGCCTGCGCGCAGTTCGCCGAGTGGCGCAGGCGGGGGCTGGCCGCGGATGTCGTCATGCGGATCAATGTCTCGCCGGTGCAGCTGGTCAGCCTGGATTTCGTGGAGCGGATCGAGGACATGCTCCGGCTCTTCGGCATCGACGGCAGCTCGATCTGCCTGGAGATCACCGAACACGTGGTGGTGCAGGACCTCTCGCGCACCCAGGTGACGCTGCGCGGGCTCAAGCGGATGGGCGTGCAGATCGCCATCGACGACTTCGGCACCGGCTACAGCTCGCTCTCGCACCTGAAGGCGCTGCCGGTGGACGCGGTGAAGATCGACCGCGGCTTCGTGCAGCGGCTCGGCGCCAGCGCCGACGACCTGGCGATCGTGAAGTCCATCATCGGGCTGGCCGGTTCGTTCGGGCTCGGCGTGGTCGGCGAGGGCGTGGAGACGCCGGTCGCCGCCCGCACCCTGGTCGGGCTCGGTTGCTATCGGGCGCAGGGGTTCCTGATCGCGCGGCCGATGCCCGCCGAGCAGGTCGAGGTGCACCTGGTCGAGGGGCGGATCCCGCTCGACCTCGACCTGCCGCGGCCGGATCGCAGCCTGCCCGCGCGCTGAAGCGCGCGGTTCGCCGCCTCTTCGGGCCGCGTTCACGCGGCGTTGGTCGCCGGGCACGCCGCCGCCTCCACGATCGGCGGGTGCGCATCGTGCAGCTCGCCAATTTCTACGGCCCGCGCTCCGGGGGGCTGCGCACCGCGCTGCACCACCTGGGGGAGGGGTACGTCGGCTCCGGGCACGAGGTGGTGCTGATCGTGCCCGGCCCGCGCCGCACCGAGGAGGTGCTGCCCACCGGCGCCGTGCGGATCACCCTGCCCGCGCTGCCGATTCCCGGCACCGGCGGGTACCGCGCCGCCGACCCGCGCCGGGTCGCCGACGTGCTGGCCGGGCTGCGGCCGGACGTGCTCGAGGTCTCCGACCGGCTCACGCTGCGCGGCTTCGGCCGCTGGGCGCGCAGGCGCGGCGTGGCGGGGGTGATGATCTCGCACGAGCGGCTGGACCGGCTGCTCGGCCAGGTGCTGCCCGGCCCGGCGGCCAGGGCGTGCGCCGACATCGCCAACCGGCGTACCGCCGAGCAGTACGACGTCGTCGTCTGCACCACCGAGTTCGCCCGCGCCGAGTTCCGCCGGATCGACGCCCCGAATGTGGAGTTGGTACCGCTCGGCGTGGACCTGGAGCTCTTCAGCCCGGACCGGGTGGACGCGGGGCTGCGCGCCGAGCTCGGCGTGGCCGGGCACCCGCTGCTGGTGCACTGCGGCAGGCTCTCGGTGGAGAAGCGGGTGGACCGGAGCATCGAGGCGATCGGTGCGCTGGCCGACGCCGGGATCGGCGCGCGGCTGGTGGTGGCCGGTGACGGGCCGCGCCGGGAGGCGCTGGAGCGGCGCGCCCGGCTGCTGCCCGCGCTGCCCGGCGGCGCGCCCGCGGTGCGCTTCACCGGCTTCATCTCCGACCGCAACCGGGTCGCCTCCCTGCTCGCCACGGCCGATGTCTCGCTGGCGCCCGGCCCGCACGAGACCTTCGGGCTGGCCGCGCTGGAGGCGCTGGCCGCGGGGACGCCGGTGGTCGCCAGCCGCTCCTCCGCGCTCGCCGACATCGTCACCGCGGAGTGCGGCGCCGTCGCCGCCGACGACCCCGCCGCCTTCGCCCGCGCCGTTGACGGCGTGCTCGCCATGCCGACGGTCGGCCGCAGGCTGGCCGCGCGGCACCGGGCCGAGCAGTTCACCTGGGGACGGGCGGTCGCCGGGATGCTCGCGGTGCTGGCCCGCTGAGCACGGCCGCACCGGAGCGGCGAGCGTGCCGAAGTACCCTGCGACGACGGGACGCCCGCTGACGAGAGGAACGTGCTGTGGCTGTGGTGGGTATCCGACGGCGCCGCAAGGTGACCGTTCGGAATGCGAAGGCGCTGGTGACCGGGGCCGCGAGCGGGATAGGGCGGGCCACCGCGGTGGCGCTGGCGGAGCAGGGCGGACAGCTCGTGCTCACCGACATCGACGAGCAAGGGCTGACCGAGACCGCCGACCTGGTCCGGGCGGCGGGCGGGACGGTGCTCGCGCTCCGCGCGCTCGACATCACCGACCACGACGCGGTCACCGCGTTCGCCGAGGCGGTGCACAGCGAGCACGTCGCGCTGGACCTCGTGCTGAACATCGCGGGTACCTCGGCCTGGGGCACGGTGGAGAACCTGGAGCACCGGCACTGGCGGCGCATGGTCGAGGTCAACCTGATGGGCCCGATCCACGTCATCGAGACCTTCGTGCCGCCGATGGTCAGGGCCGGGCGCGGCGGCGCGCTGGTGAACGTCTCCTCGGCGGCCGGGTTGATCGCGCTGCCGTGGCACGCCGCCTACAGCGCGAGCAAGTTCGGCATCCGCGGCGTCTCCGAGGTGCTCCGCTTCGACCTGGCCCCGCACGGCATCTCGGTGCACGTGGTCGCGCCGGGCGCGGTGAACACGCCGCTGGTGCGCTCCTTCGAGCTGGTCGGCGTGGACAAGGAGGACCCGCGGGTGCGCCGGCTGCACGACCGCTTCACCGGGCACGCCGTCGCCCCGGAGAAGGTCGCCGCCGCCATCGTGAAGGGCGTCGAGAAGGACCGCTTCCTCGTCTTCACCTCGTTCGACATCCGCTTCGCCTACTGGTGGAAGCGGAAGTTCGCGCTGCCGTACGAGTTCGTGATCGGGCAGGCGGCGCAGTACTTCGCGCGGCTGCTGCGCGAGCCGCGGCGCTAGCTAGCCGACGCTCTCCATCGGCTCGCACGCGCCGTCCGGGGCCGGGTCGCACACGGTGCTCTCCTGGCAGTTCAGGTGCACGTCGAGCACCCGGGCGCCCGGCCCGTCGTTGCCGAGCCGGTCGCCCTCGTTGACCAGCCTGCAGCTGCCGAGCGAGAGGCAGCCGCAGCCGATGCAGCCGGTCAGGTTGTCGCGCAGCCGGACCAGCTGGGTGATCCGGTCGTCCAGGTCGGTGCGCCAGGCGGTGGAGAGCGTCTCCCAGTCGCGGCGGGTCGGGGTGCGGCCCGCGGGCAGCCGGTCGAGCGCGTCCCTGATCTCGCTGAGCGGGATGCCGACTCGCTGCGAGATCCGGATGAAGGCCACCCGGCGCAGCGTCTCCCTGGTGTAGCGTCGCTGGTTCCCGCTGGTGCGGCGGCTCGAGATGAGACCTTCGCGCTCGTAGAAGTGCAGGGCGGACACGGCTACTCCGCTCCGCTCGGAGAGTTGACCGGGGGTCAGCTCCTTCGCACGCCAATCGGCAGTCGTCATCGGACTCCTCCATTCACCTCAACAATACTTCAGGTTGCTTCCGTCCGGGACCGAATCGCCGTGCCGTGCGCCGCGGGTGCGACTACGGTCGGTACATGGACGAAGGGGAAGGGCACGAGGCGAAGGTCCGGCTCGCGGTGACCTCCGAGGTCGGCAGGTTGCGCGCGGTGCTGCTGCACCGCCCCGGCGACGAGCTGCGCAGGCTCACCCCGCGCAACAACGACCAGCTGCTCTTCGACGCCATCCCGTGGGTCGAGCGGGCGCAGCAGGAGCACGACACCTTCGCGGACGTGCTGCGCGACCGCGGGGTCGAGGTGCTGCTGCTCGGCGAGCTGCTCGCCGAGACGCTGGGGGTGAGCGGCGCCGCGCGGGTCCAGGGCATCGCGGGCGCGGTGGACGCGCGCAGGCTCGGCCACCCGCTCGCCGATGAGCTCGCCGCCTACCTGCGCGGGGTGCCGGGGCCGGAGCTGGCGAACGTGCTGATCGCCGGGATGACCTTCGACGAGCTGCCGTTCGGCCCGGACGCCGCCTCGCTGGTGCGCCGCATGCACCACGGCAGCGACTTCGTGATCGACCCGCTGCCCAACCTCATGTTCACCAGGGACTCCTCGTTCTGGGTCGGGCCGCGGGTGGCGATCACCGCGCTGGCGCTGCCCGCGCGCGGCCGGGAGACCTCGCTCACCGACCTGATCTACGCCTTCCACCCGCGCTTCCTCGGGGTGCGGCGGGCCTACGAATCGCACACCGCGCCGATCGAGGGCGGCGACGTGCTGCTCCTCGCGCCCGGCGTGGTCGCGGTCGGGGTGGGCGAGCGCACCACCCCGGCCGGGGCGGAGGCGCTGGCGCGCAGCCTCTTCGACGACGACCTGGCGCACACCGTGCTGGTGGTGCCGATCGCACAGAACCGGGCCACCATGCACCTGGACACCGTCTGCACCATGGTCGACACCGACGCGGTGGTCATGTACCCGGCGGTCCGCGATTCGCTGAACGCCTTCACCATCCGCCGCGAACCCGGCTACGGCGGTCGTACCGGCGACGGCGGGGTGAGCATGGCCGGGCCCGACCCGTTCCTGCCCGCCGCGGCCGAGGCCATGGGGATCGGCAAGCTCCGGGTGATCGACACCGGGCTGGACGGCGTTACCGCCGAGCGCGAGCAGTGGGACGACGGCAACAACACGCTCGCGCTCGCGCCCGGCGTCGTCGTCGCCTACGAGCGCAACGAGATGACCAATGCCAGGCTGCGCGATGCCGGGATCGAGGTGCTGCCGATCCCCGGCTCGGAGATCGGCTCCGGGCGCGGCGGCCCGCGCTGCCTGTCCTGCCCGATCGCCCGCGACGGGGTGTGAGCCGTGCTCGAGTTCGAGATCACCCACGACTCCGCGGTGCCGCCCTACGAGCAGCTGCGGATCGGCGTCGTCGCCCAGGTGCGCTCCGGGGCGCTCACCGCGGGCACCAAGATCCCGACGGTGCGGGCGCTGGCCGGGCAGCTCGGGCTGGCCCCGAACACCGTGGCCCGCGCCTACCGGGAGCTGGAAGCCGACGGGGTACTGGAGACCAGGGGCAGGCAGGGCACCTTCATCGCCTCCTCCGGCGACCCCACCCGCGACCTCGCGGGCCGGGCCGCCACCGAGTACGTCGCCGCGATCCGGCGGCTCGGCCTGGACGACCGCAGTGCGCTGCGCTACATACGCTCCGCGCTCGAGGCCGCGCCGCCGCCCGGCTGACCGGCCCGGATCCGCGGCCTGCGCCCGGCCCACGGCCGGGCCACCTCCAGCGCCGCCGCCAGGTCGAGCAGCTGGTCCTCGCGCAGCCTGCGCCCGCCGAGCTGGACCCCGAGCGGGAGGCCGTCGTCGTCGACGCCGAGCGGGAGGTTGACGGCGGGCTGGCCGGACCAGTTGTAGATCTGGGTGTAGGCGATCAGCGGGGTGAGCTGGGCCAGCGCACCGGCATTGTTGACCGGGGTCTCCCAGTCCACCTGGAAGGTGCCGTGCGGCGGCGGCAGGAAGTCGGTCATCGGCGGGGTGCGCCGCGCGGTGGTCGGGGTGAGCAGGACGTCCAGCCGCTGCTCGTCCCACCAGCGGTCCCAGCCGACCACCACGGACTGGTGGTACTCGGCGAACTCCAGCGCCATCGTCCCGGTGAAGGCGCCGCCGAGTTCGGCGATCGCCCACACCACCGGCCCGACGTCGCGCTGGGTGACCGGCCTGCCGACCAGCGCGCCGATGGTGTCCAGGGTGCGGGCCAGCCCGATCAGCGCCGGGCTGGCCGGAATGCCGTACTGCCAGTTGTGCGCGCCGATGTCGTAGCGCGGCGGCTGTACCGGGACCACGGTGTGGCCCAGCTCGGCGAGTGCGGTCGCGGCCTCCTCGGCGGCCCGCGCGTTCTGCGGGTCGGTCTCGATCCCGGCCAGCGGCGGGGTGGTGGCGAGCCCGATCCGCAGCGGGCCCTGCACGCCGGAGGTCTCGGCGCGGACCGGCGGGAACGGGTCGCCGGGGCGGCGCCCCTCGACCAGCGGGAGCAGCGCGGCGGAGTCCCGCACCGAGCGGGTGAGCACGAACTCCTCACCCCAGGAGAGGTCGACCGCCATGGTCGGCCCGGCGTGCGGGCCGAGCGAGATCCGGCCGCGGGTGGCCTTGAGCGCGACCACCCCGTTCAGCGCGGCGGGCATGCGCAGCGAGCCGCCGCCGTCGTTGCCGTGCGCCAGCGGGACCAGGTGCGCGGCGACCGCGGCCGCCGAGCCGCTGCTCGACGCGCCGGTGGAGTACTCCGGGTTCCACGGGTTGCGCGGCATGGTCTTCACTTCGGGGTCGTGCGTCCCCATGACCACGCCCATGAGCGGGGTGCGGCTGCGGCCGAGGAAGGCGAAGCCCGCGTCGCGCAGGCTCTCGGCCAGGTAGGTGGTGGTGTCGGAGACGTGGTCGCGCAGCAGCGGCACCCCGCCGTGGCTGAACGGGTAGCCCGCGAGCTGCAGGTGGTAGTCCTTGAGCAGCATCGGCACGCCGGGGAAGGGCGCGTCCTTCGCGACCGTGCGGGCCTGCTCGAGCGCGTACTCGAAGGTCCGGGTGAGCACGGTGTCCAGCTGCGGGTCGAGCCGTTCGACGGCCTCGATCGCGGCTCGCACCAGGTCGGCAGGGGTGGCCTGGCCGGTGTGCACGAGTTCGGCCTGGGCGGTGGCGTCCAGCTCGGCGATCTCCATGGTGTCCTTCCGGTGGGCGGTCCCCTCCATCGAAAGGTATGCCGTCGCGGCACGGTCAAGTCAGCGCCAGCTGGGCAGCCAGAGGTGGTCGTGCCAGTTGCCCGGCGTGATCGGCAGCGCGGTGAGGATCGGCCAGAGCCAGACGAAGTTCGCGATCACCAGCCCCAGGTAGAGGCAGACGGCGAGCAGCCCGAGGCTGTGCCGCTCGCTCGGCACCGCGGGTTTCGCCGCGCCGCGCAGCCGGGGCAACCGCCGATCCGGGCCGAGCACGTCGCCGAGCACCAGCGCGACCCCCATCACCAGGAACGGCGCCAGCGCGACGGCGTAGAAGTAGTACATTTGCCGGTCCAGGGTGAGGAACCAGGGCAGCCAGGCCGCGCCGTAGCCGACCAGCACCGCGCCGTACCGCCAGTCCCTGCGGACGACGCCGCGCCAGATCATCCAGGCCAGCGCCGGGAACGCGATCCACCACAGCGCCGGGGTGCCGACCAGCATGACCGCCTTGACGCACTGGGTCTGGCCGCAGCCGGTGACGCCGCCGTCGGCGTAGTAGTAGAGCATCGGCCGCAGCCCCATCGGCCAGGTCCACGGCTTGGACTCCCACGGGTGGTGGTTGCCCGCCGAGTTGGTGAGCTCGGAGTGGAAGCGCAGGCTCTCGCCGCTGTAGAACCAGAGCGAGCGGAGGGCGTCCGGCACGAAGGCGAACGGCCCGCCGGTGCCGACCTGGTTCCCGACCGCCCAGCGGTACACCCCGACCTCGCTCGCGAACCACGCCGCGTAGCTGCCCAGGTACACCACCAGCGGAATCAGCACCAGCGCGTACAGCGCGGGCCCGACATCGCGGACCAGCGTGCCGAGCCACGGCCGCGGCACCCCGTAGGTGCGCCGCGCCGCCACGTCGAAGGCCACGCTGAGCAGCCCGAACGCCATCACGAAGTAGATCGACGACCACTTGGTGCCGCAGGCGAGCCCGAGCAGCACCCCCGCCCCGAACCGCCACCAGCGCACCCCGACCCGCGGCCCCCACGCGGTGAACGCGGCCCTGCCCTCGAAATCGGCGAGCGCCAACCGGTGTCTGACCTCGTCCCGGTCCACGATCAGGCAGCCGAAGGCGGCGACCACGAAGAGCGCCATGAAGATGTCGAGCATGCCGATCCGGGAGGAGACGAAGGTCAGCCCGTCCGCGATCAGCAGCAGCCCGGCGATCGCGCCGACCAGCGTCGAGCGCGCCATCCGGCGCACGATCCGGATCACCAGCAGCACCAGCAGGGTCCCCGCGACCGCCGCGGAGAAGCGCCAGCCCCACGCGTTGTAGCCGAAGATCGCCTCGCCGATGGCGATCAGCTGCTTGCCCACCGGCGGGTGCACCACCAGGCCGTAGCCGGGGTTGTCCTCGACGCCGTTGCCGGTGAGCATCTGCCAGGCCTGCGGCGCGTAGTGCTTCTCGTCGAAGACCGGGGTGCCCGCGTCGGTGGGGTAGCCGAGGTAGGCGAAGCGGGTGATCGCGGCGATCAGCGTGAGCACGCCGGTGACGATCCAGCCGCGCGCGGTGTCGACCGGGCCGAAGTCCGGGACCGGGCGCCGCGGCGCCGGACTCGACCGCGCGGGTGGGGGCACGGGGGGCGCCGTCGCGCGCGGGCCGGTCACCTGGGTCACGCCCCGATCGTAGGCGGTGGAGAATGGAGCACCGTGACCGAACCGGGCAGGCTGGTACTGGCGGCGACGCCGATGGGCGAGATCGGCGACGCCTCGCAGCGGCTGCGCGACGCGCTCGGCGCCGCCGACGTGATCGCGGCCGAGGACACCAGGCGCACCCGCTCGCTGGCGAAGGCGCTCGGCGTCGAGATCACCGGCCGGGTGGTCAGTTTCTACGACCACGTCGAGGCGGCCCGGATCCCCGCGCTGCTCGCCGAGATCGCCGACGGCAGGACCGTGCTGCTGGTCACCGACGCGGGCATGCCGTCGGTCAGCGACCCCGGCTACCGCCTCGTCGCCGCCTGCGCCGAGCGCGACCTCCCGGTCACCTGCCTGCCCGGGCCCTCCGCGGTGACCACCGCGCTCGCGCTCTCCGCGCTCCCCGTCGAGCGGTTCTGCTTCGACGGCTTCGCCCCGCGCAAGCAGGGCGCCCGCCGCGAATGGCTCGGCACGCTGCGCACCGAGCCGCGCGCCTGCGTCTTCTTCGAGGCGCCGCACCGCCTCGCCGACTGTCTCGCGGACGCCGTCGCCGTGCTCGGCCCAGACCGCCGCGCCGCCGTCTGCCGCGAACTCACCAAGACCTACGAGGAGGTCGTCCGCGGCACCCTCGGCGAGCTCGCGGCCTGGGCCGCCGACGGCGCCCGCGGCGAGATCACCGTCGTCCTCGCCGGCGCCGCGCCGGTCTCCCTCGATCCGGCCGACCTGGTCGACGAGGTCGAGGCCAGGGTCGCCGCGGGCATCCGCCTCAAGGACGCCTGCGCCGACCTCGCCGCCGAGACCGGCGCCCCCCGCCGCGCCCTCTACGACGCCGTCCTCGCCGCCCGCCGCGCCGACGCACCCGGCTGGCCGGGAGGTATGCGGGAATCGCCGGGACGACGCATGATCGGGACATGACCTCTCTGGAGAGCAAGGCCAAGACGTTCCTGGAACTGCACCGCCCCGGCACCCCCGCCGTCCTCCCCACCGTGTGGGACGCGTGGTCGGCGAATCTCGCCGTCGCCGCCGGGTTCTCCGCGCTCACCGTCGGCAGCCACCCGGTCGCCGATTCCATCGGCAGGCCGGACGGGGAGGGGATGAGCTACACCGAGCTGCTCACCCGGGCCAGGCAGATCACCGAGGCCGTCGACGTCCCGGTCTCGGTCGACATCGAGTCCGGGTACGGGCTGGAGCCCGCGCAGCTCATCGACGGGCTGCTGGAAGCCGGGGCGATCGGCCTCAATATCGAGGACACCGTGCACAGCGAGGGCAAGCGGCTGCGCGGGGCCGAGGAGCACGCCGACCTCGTCCGCGGTCTCCGCCAGTTCGCCGATGCGGCGGGCGTGCACGTCGTCGTCAACGCCCGCACCGACCTCTTCCTCCGCCAGGACGGCGACGAGAGCGATCGCGTCGACCGCGCCATCGCCCGACTGAACCTCGCCGTCGAGGCGGGCGCCGATGTCCTCTACCCGGTCGGCAGGCACAGCGACGCCGACCTCCGCCGCCTCACCGCCGAGCTCCCGAAGCCGGTGAACGCCATCGGCATTCCCGACGCCCCGAACCTGAAGGAGCTCGCCGACGCCGGGGTCGCCCGGGTCAGCTTCGGCCCGTTCCTGCAGGCGGCGTTGGCCAAGGAGGCCGACCGCCTCTTCGGCGCCTGGAAGTAGGCGCCGCGTCGCCGACCCCGCGCCGTAATCACCGGTGCGGGGTCGGCGGTCGGGTCGCGATTGGGGTACCCCGCTACTCGCGATTCGACGCCGTGCCCGGACCTAGCCTTGATGCCTCCTCGTACCCTCCACCTCGGAAATCGGAGACATCATGCCTGGTCCAACCCATGTTCTCGCGGGCGAGAAACTCATCGTGCTGCGCGCCCCCGCCCGCGCGGTGCTGCCCGAACCCAATATCGGCCCCGCGGCCCTGCCCGCCGAGACCGCCGCCGACGTCCGCGTCGACATCGACGAGATCACCCCGGCGACGCTGCGTTCGGTCGCCGCCGATCCGACCGTCGTCGGCTTCGGCCCGGCGATGCCGATGCGGCTCGTCGAGCCGACCGCACGCGGCGGCCCCGCGCCCGCGGCGGCCGGGCCGACCTGGGGCGTCGCCGCCGTCGGCGCGACGACCTCCCCGTTCACCGGCACCGGCATCACCGTCGCGGTGCTCGACACCGGCATCGAACCTGACCACCCGGCCTTCACCGGCGTCACCCTGGTCACCAAGGATTTCACCGGCAACGGGTCGGCGCACGACAAGAACGGCCACGGCACGCACTGCGCAGGAACGATCTTCGGCCGCGACGTCGGCGGCACGCGGATCGGCGTCGCGCGCGGCGTGACCAGGGCGCTGATCGGCAAGGTCCTCGGCCCCGGCGGGGGCGGCAGCGACACGATCGCGGAGGCGATCCTGTGGGCGCGCGACAATGGCGCGCACGTGATCTCGATGTCGCTCGGCATCGATTTCCCCGGCTACGTCGAAGGCCTGGTCACCGAGCGCCGCCTGCCGATCCCGGTGGCGACCTCACTGGCGCTGCGCGCCTACACCGCCAACATCAAACTGTTCGAGACGCTGTCGCAGTTCCTCACCGCGGGGGTCGGCCAGCCGATGGTCGTCGCGGCCACCGGCAACGAGAGCGGCAGGCACCGCACGCCCCCGTTCGAGATCGACGTCGCCCCGCCCGCCGCGGCGACCGGCATCATCGCCGTCGGCGCGCTCGGCCGCACCCCGCGGGGCCAGGCCGTCGCGCCGTTCTCCAATGCCCGCGCGACCGTCTCCGCGCCCGGTGTCGACATCGAGAGCGCCGGCCTCGGCGGCGGCATCGAGAGCATGAGCGGCACCAGCATGGCCACCCCGCACGTCGCAGGCGTCGCGGCGCTGTGGGCACAGAAGCTGGCCGCGCAGGGCAGGCTCGCCCCGCTGGTCCTGCAGGCCAAGCTGATCGGCGAGGCCACCTTCGACGGGCTCGCCCCCGACACCGACCCCGCCGACATCGGCGCCGGACTCGTCCGCGCCCCCCAGTCCTGAGCACCCTTCCGCACGGAGCACATCATGACCACCATCGATTCCGCGCCCGGCCGCCTGCTCGAGCGCACCGAGATCCCCTCCGACATCCGCCGACTCGTGCACGCGATCCCCGGCCAGGCGCAGCACGCCGTCGACCCCGCCGCGGCGCTCGCGGGCGGCGCGGCCACCACCACCCCGTACCGCCCGCCGTGGGCGACCTACGCCGAGCCCGCGGTGGCCGAGACCTTCACCCTCGACGGCCAGGTCTTCGCCGAGCCGCTCGTGCACGAGGAACCCAACCCGATGCTGTACCCCATGTGCACCGTCGGCATCGTGTTGAACGGCGACGGCTCGCGCGCCAGCGGTGTCCTGGTCGGCCCCAACCTGATGCTCACCGCGGGCCACGTGGCGCCGTGGGGCGCGAGCAGCTGGAGCATGGAGTTCGTCCCCGCCTTCCGCCTCGGCGACCGCCCCTTCGGCTCCTCGTTCGTGCAGAGCTACTGGGGCTTCAACCCCGGCGGCAACGGCCCCACCGGCTACGACTACGTCATCTGCAAGCTCTTCAACCCGCTCGGCACCGTGCTCGGCTGGATGGGCTCGCAGTCGTGGGGTGACGAGGACGAGTACTCCCGCCACCGCTACGTCTCCTCCGGCTACCCCGGCACCTTCGGTGGGCGTCCCGCCGTCGAGCTGAACATGGGCATCCGCGACATCGATGACGACAGCCCGGGCAAGGAGCTCGAGTTCGCGCTGCGCCCCGACCTCGGCCCCGGCTGGTCGGGCGGACCGCTGTGGGTGCACACCCCCAACCCGTTCGTGGTGGGGGTGTGCAGCGGGCAGGAGAAGGACGGCCTCGACCCCACCCGCGTGGTGTTCGCCGGGGGGAGGGGGATGGTCGACGTCATCCAGCACGGGCTGACCCACATGCGGCCGTGACGACACCGCCCTGACCGGCGGCTACTTCGGCTCGACGTACCGCGGGAAAACCGCCTCCGGCTCGGGCAGCTGCACCCCCGCGGCCAGCGGGACGGCGAGGTCGGCGAAGTTCCGACCCGACTGCCCGAGCAGATCGAGAATCCGGCCCGCCGAGCCCGGGATCACCGGCTGGACAAGGATCGCGACGATCCGCACGACCTCCAGCGTCACGTAGAGCACCGTGCCCTCGCGGGCGGTGTCACCCGCCTTGGCCAGCGCCCACGGCTGCTGAGCCGAGAAGTACCTGTTCGCCTCGCCGAGCGTCAACCAGAGCAGCTCCAGCGCGAGATGCAGCTGCTGCCCGTCGTATTCGGCGCGCACCTGCTCGAGCAGCCCGTTGGCCCGGTCGAGCAGGGCCTGATCCTCCGCGGTGAACTCGCCGGGCGTCGGGACGACGGAGGCGAAGTCGCGGGCGACCATCTTCAGGCTGCGCTGCACCAGGTTGCCGAACTCGTTGGCGAGGTCGGTGTTGATCCGCCCGACGATGGCCTCGTGGCTGTAGTTGCCGTCCTGCCCGTAGGAGATCTCGCGGAGCAGGAAGAAGCGGACGGCGTCCAGGCCGTAGGTCTCGACGAGGGCGAGCGGGTCGACGACGTTGCCGACCGACTTCGACATCTTCTCGCCCCTGTTGTACAGGAACCCGTGCACGAACACGCGTTTCGGCAGCTCCAGCCCGGCGGAGAGCAGGAAGGCGGGCCAGTAGACGGTGTGGAAGCGGGTGATGTCCTTGCCGATGATGTGCACATCGGCGGGCCAGAAGCGCTGGTAGGACTCGGATTCGGTGTCCGGGAAGCCGACGCCGGTGAGGTAGTTGGTGAGCGCGTCGACCCAGACGTACATGACGTGGTCCGGGTGGCCGGGGACCGGGACGCCCCAGTCGAAGGTGGTGCGCGAGATGGAGAGGTCCTTGAGCCCGGCCTTGACGTAGCTGATGATCTCGTTGCGCCGGGTCGCGGGGGCGATGAACTCGGGGTGCTCCTCGTAGAGCGCGAGCAGCCGGTCCTGGTAGGCGGAGAGCCGGAAGAAGAAGTTCGACTCCTCGGTCCAGGTGACCGGGGTGTTGGTCTCGGTGGAGTAGCGGACGCCGTCGCGCAGCTCCGTCTCCTCCTCGGTGTAGAACGCCTCGTCGCGCACCGAGTACCAGCCCGAGTAGTTGCCCAGGTAGATGTCGCCGTTGGCGAGCATGCGCTCCCAGATGGCGACGCTGGCGGCGAGGTGATCGCTGTCGGTGGTGCGGATGAAGCGGTCGTAGGAGATGTCGAGCGCCTTGTCCATGGCCTCGAAGACGTCGGAGTTCCGCGCGGCGAGCTCCTCCACCGGGACGCCCTCGGCCTGCGCGGTCTGCTGCATCTTCTGGCCGTGCTCGTCGGTGCCGGTCATGAAGAAGACGTCGTATCCGTCGAGCCGCTTGAACCGGGCGAGCGCGTCCGACGAGATGTACTCGTACGCGTGCCCGATGTGCGGAGCGCCGTTCGGATAGGCGATGGCCGTGGTGAGGTAGAAGGCTTCGCTCATGGTGTGTCTACTGTAATGCGCGTGCCTGCCCCGCTTCCCCTCGATATCGCCCGGAGCCCCCGATGAGCCGTACGCGCCCCGCGCCGGAGCCGCCGGAGCCGCTCGCGCCGCTGGTGGACGCGCACACGCACATCGACGCCTGCGGCGCCACCGACCCCGCGGGCGTCGCTGCGCTGGCCGACCGGGCGGCCGCGGTCGGGGTCGGCACGATCGTGACGGTCGCCGACGACCTGGCGGCCGCGCGGTTCGCGGTCGAGGCCGCGCACTGGGACGAGCGGGTGTACGCGGCGGTCGCGCTGCACCCGACCCGGGCGAACGCGCTCGACGATGCCGCGAAGGCCGAGTTGGAGCGGCTGGCGGCGGACCCGCGGGTGGTCGCCGTCGGCGAGACCGGGCTCGACTACTACTGGCCGGGCAAGCTGGAGGGCTGCGCCGACGTGGAGACCCAGGTCGAGGGGTTCCGCTGGCATATCGACCTGGCCAAGCGGCTGGGCAAGCCGCTCATGATCCACAACCGGGAGGCCGACCACGACCTGCTCGCCGTCCTGCTGGACGAGGGCGCCCCGGAGACGGTCATCTTCCACTGCTTCTCCGGCGACACGAACATGGCGCTGGCCTGCGTGGCCGAGGGGTACGTGCTGAGCTTCTCCGGCACCGTGAGCTTCAAGAACGCGCACGAGTTGCGGGAGGCGGCGCAGGTGGTGCCCGCCGCGCAGCTGCTGGTCGAGACCGACGCGCCGTACCTGACGCCGCACCCGTTCCGGGGCGCGCCGAACGAGTCCTACTGCCTGCCGTACACGGTGCGGGCGCTGGCCGAGGTGCGCGGCGATGACCCCGCGGAGCTGGCCGAGATCAGCACCGCCAATGCCAGGCGGGTGTACCGGCTGCGGTAACCGCCGACCCTCAGGGGTTTCCGGCTGTTCATGATCGAAAACTGTAGTGTGTCCTGGGTCACTTTCATCGCGACCGGGGCGTTATCTACCTGCGGCTGCGATATCGCGCCGTGACCTGGAAGGACGCTGTTCAGATTCGCGCGGTTGCCGAGAGCGGCTCGCTTCGTTACCGTCTTGTGACCATGTCGCACTTCACGCGGATCAACCGGTCGCGTTCGCCGCTGCTGTACAGCGCGGTGGCCGCCCTGTTGCTCACGCTGATCGTGGGCTCGGCGCTCGCCATCGTGAACCGCAAGACGGTGACCATCGTCGTCGACGGCGAGCAGACCATCTTCACCACGATGTCCACCGATGTCGGCGGCGTGCTCCGCGCCGCGGGGTTCGAGCTGAGCGACCGCGACCTCGTCCTGCCCGGGGTCGGCAACGGGCTCTCGGACGGCGCCACCATCACCGTGAACCGGGCCCGCGAGATCGAGCTCTCGATCGACGGCAAGCCGGAGAAGGTCTGGACCACCGGGCTCACCGCCGGGGACGCGCTGGCCCAGCTCGACGTGCCCGCCGACATGTACGTCTGGCCCGAACGCGGCGACCGGCTGCCGCTGGCGGGCGGCTCGCTGCAGATCGCGAGCCCGCGCGCGGTGTCGCTGGCCGACGGGGGCGCCGCCGCCGTCGACCTGCGGCTGGCCGCGCCGACCGTGGGCGAGCTGCTCCGGGTCGCGGGCGTGCCGCTGCAGCAGCAGGACACCGTCGAGCCCGCCGCGGCCACCCCGCTCGTGGACGGCATGCGGGTCACCGTCACCCGCACCAGGACCGAGCAGCGCACCGAGACCATGCCGCTGCCGCCGCCGGAGACCGTGATCGAGGATCCGGAGCTGAATCAGAGCCGCACCGTCGTCGAGAACAAGGGCGTGCCCGGCGTTCAGGACGTGACCTTCGCGGTGACCACCGTGAACGGCCTGGAGATCGGGCGTGAGCAGGTCGGCGCCACGGTCAGCGTGCCCGCGCAGCCCAAGACGGTGCGCAAGGGCACCAAGCCGGGCACCGAGGTGCCTCCGGTGCGCGACGGCGCGGTCTGGGACGCGCTCGCCAAGTGCGAGGCCAACGGGAACTGGTCGATCAACACCGGCAACGGCTACTACGGCGGCATCCAGTTCGACCAGAGCACCTGGGAGCGGCAGGGCGGCACCAAGTACGCGCCGCGCGCCGACCTGGCCACCCGCGAGGAGCAGATCGCCATCGCCGAGGTGACCAGGGCGCGGCAGGGCTGGGGCGCCTGGCCCGCCTGCACCGCTCGGCTCGGCATCGGCGATTGATAGGTTCCCGGGGTGCCCGAACCCGAAGGTAACCCCGAGTCCGACTCCGGTGCGCGCGGGAAGGCGGCGCTGCTCGGCCCGGCCGAGGTGCGGGTGCTGGCCGAGCGGTTCGGCATCCGGCCGACCAAGCAGCTCGGGCAGAACTTCGTGCACGACGCCAATACCGTGCGGCGGATCGTCGCCGCGGCGGGCGTCGGGGCGGGGGACACCGTGCTCGAGGTCGGGCCGGGGCTCGGGTCGCTGACGCTGGCGCTGCTCGACGTGGTGCGCAGCGTGGTCGCGGTGGAGATCGATCCGGCGCTGGCCGCGGCGCTGCCCGGCACCGTCGTCGACCGCGCGCCCGAGCTGGCCGAGCGGCTGCACGTGGTGCGGGCCGACGCGCTGCGGGTCAGCGCGGGTGAGCTGCCGGTCGCGCCGACCGCGCTGGTGGCGAACCTGCCGTACAACGTCGCGGTGCCGGTGCTGCTGCACCTGCTCGCCGAGCTGCCCGGGTTGACCACCGCGCTGGTGATGGTGCAGGCCGAGGTGGCGGATCGGCTGGCGGCGCCGCCGGGGAGCCGGGTGTACGGGGTGCCGTCGGTGAAGGCGGGGTTCTTCGGGGCCGTGCGCCGGGCGGGCGCGGTGGGGACGCAGGTGTTCTGGCCGGTGCCGCGGGTGGAGTCCGGGCTGGTGCGGATCGACCGCTACGCCGAGCCGCCGTGGGCCACCGACGCCGCGCACCGCGCGCGGGTCTTCCCGGTGATCGACGCCGCCTTCGCTCAGCGCCGCAAGACGCTGCGCGCCGCGCTCGCCGGGTGGGCGGGGTCCGCCGCCGAAGCCGAGCGCAGGCTGCGCGCGGCGGGGATCGATCCCGCCGCGCGCGGGGAGACGCTGGACACCGCCGCCTACGTCCGGCTGGCGGAACAGGGCTGAATCGCGGCCGCCGTCCCGGCGCAGGCCCGCGGGCGATCAGCCGTGCCCGTGCCCGTGCCCGTGCTCGCCGGAACCGGAGCCGTGCTCGTTGCCGTGCCCGTCATCGGACGGCTGCTCGGCCACCGAGGCGGTGAACTCCGCGGTGTGCACCCGGCCCCCGTGCTTGAAGTCCAGGTACAGCAGGTAGTCGCCGGTGCTCGGCGCCTCCGCGTGGAACGCGACCTCGGGTCCGGGCGGGGTGCGCCCGACCTCGCCCTCCGGGTGCACGTGCAGGTAGGCCAGGTCCGCGGCGCGCAGCGCGACCAGGTGGGCGTAGGCGCCGAGGTACGGCTCCAGATCGGTGACCGGGGCCCCGTTCCGCCGGACCGTGAAGCGCAGCTCGCTGCCCGCGGTGCTCAGGTCACCGGTCAGCGTGACCTCGTACCCGTCCACCCGCGCCACCGCGGCGGGCGGCGGCACCGGCTGCGGCGCGACCGCACCCGCGACCTCGACGGTCCGGCTGAGCACCAGCTCGTCCGCCCCCTCGGGGGCGAAGTCGGCGAAGACCCGGTAGCTGCCCGGCTCGGCCCAGCTCCAGTCGATCGACCAGACCCCGTCCGGGCTCATGGCCGGGTGCACGTGCCGGTACCCGGCGCCGTCGCTCCGCACCACGATCAGGTGCAGCTTCTCGTCGTGCCTGGTGGCGAAGCGGGTGACCGCGGCGCCGTCCCGGTCGGTGATCCGGAAGCGGAGCGCGCCGGGCGCCTTCGGCTCGCCGGGCGCCTCGATCGCGGTGAGCGTGTACCCGTCGGCGCTGTCCGCGAGGCCGGGGGCGGCGGCGGGCGCGGCGGGCTCGGAGTCCGGCGCCGCGAGCTTGCCGATGCCGAGCGCCACCGCGAAGACCGCCACCAGCGCGACCCCGAAGCCTGCGAGCTTGAGCCGGTCGGACATCAGCGCGCGACCTCGTAACCGGCCTCGTCGACGGCGGCCTGCACGGCGTCGTCGGCGAGCGCGCCGGTGCTCGCCACCGTCACAGCGCCGGACTCCAGGTCGACGTCCACCCCGGTGACGCCATCGATCTTGCCGATCTCGGACTTCACCGCGGCGGCACAGTGGCCGCAGGTCATCCCGGTGACGGTGTAGGTGGTGCTCGGCATCTCGGCTCCTGTGCTCGTCGGATGGGTCGGACACCGGCGGGGCGATACTGCCCGGGGGTATCCCGAACTCCGACGATACCCCCGCCCGGTATCGAACCGCAATGCGCGGGGGCCGGGCGTCCGGCCGGGGCAGCGGTTAGGCTCGGCTACCGTGCTGTCAGTTGTCCCGAGCCCCCTCACCGTGCGCGCACCCTCCAAGGTGAACCTGCATCTCGGCGTCGGCGACTTACGCCAGGACGGCTACCACGATCTCACCACCGTCTTCCAGGCGCTCTCGCTCACCGACGACGTCCGGATCGCCCCGGCGGGCTCGCTCACCGTGAAGGTCTCCGGCGAGGGCGCCGCGGACGTCCCCACCGACCGCACCAACCTGGTCTGGAAGGCCGCGGTGCGGCTGGCGCACCTGGCCGGGCGGGCGCCGCTGGTGGAGATCGCCATCGGCAAGGGCATCCCGGTGGCGGGCGGCATGGCGGGCGGCAGCGCCGACGCGGCGGCCGCGCTGGTCGGGCTGGACGCGCTCTGGGAGCTCGGGCTCGGCCGGGACGACCTCGCCGGTATCGCCGCCGAGCTCGGCAGCGACGTGCCGTTCGCGCTGCACGGCGGGACCGCGCTCGGCACCGGCCGGGGCGAGCGGCTGCTCCCGGTGCTGGCCCGCAACACCTTCCACTGGGTGCTCGCGCTGGCCAAGGGCGGGCTCTCGACGCCAGCGGTCTTCGCCGAGCTGGACCGGCTGCGCGCGCAGGGCGACCCGCCGCGGCTCGGCGAGCCGCAGCAGCTCATCCAGGCGCTCGCGGGCGGCGATGCCGCGGTGCTGGCGCCGCTGCTCGGCAACGACATGCAGGCGGCGGCGCTCTCGCTGAAGCCGGAGCTGCGCCGCACCCTGCGCGCCGGGGTCACCGCGGGTGCGCTGGCCGGGATCGTCTCCGGCTCCGGGCCGACCTGCGCCTTCCTCTGCGAGAGCGCGGACGCCGCGGTCTCCGTCGCCGCCGAACTCGCGGGGGCAGGCGTCTGCCGCAGCGTGCGCACCGCGACCGGCCCGGTCCCCGGCGCGCGCATCGTCCCCGGCGAGGACGCGAAATAGCGCCGATCATTCGGCGCGGCGGGCGCGGGTGGGGGGGCTCGCCCGAGCCGCGGCTGCGCTGCCGGTGCCGATGCGTCCAGTAGGACCGGTGCCCGGCGATGCCGCGGAGCGGACCCCGGAGCCCCGCGCTCACCGGCCCCGAGCGCCCGCTCGGTAATCTGGACCGTCGGTTTCCCGCGTTTCCCCGGAAGGATCCATGTCCAACCTGATCAACCTGGAGCAGGTGTCGAAGAGCTTCGGCATCAAGCCGCTGCTCGACGGCGTCTCGCTCGGTGTGCACGCCGGGGAGCGGATCGGCGTCGTCGGCCTGAACGGCGGCGGCAAGACCACCCTGCTTGAGGTGCTGACCGGGCTGGAGGAGCCGGACGGCGGCCGGGTGAGCAGGGTGGGCGGGCTGCGCATGGCGGTGGTGACCCAGCGCGGCGTGCTGCCGGAGGGCGCGACGGTCGGCTCGGTGGTGCTGGCCGGGCTCGCCGACGAGGCGGGCGTGCACGCGGGCGAGCTGGCCGAGCACGAGTACGCCGCCAACCCGCGGATCCGCGGCGTGCTGGACGGCATCGGCATCGCCGGGCTCGGCCTGGAGACCTCGGTCGGGTCGCTCTCCGGCGGCGAGCGCCGCCGGGTCGCGCTGGCCGCCGCGCTGGTCCGCGAGCTCGACCTGCTGGTCCTGGACGAGCCGACCAACCACCTCGACGTCGAGGGCGTGCAGTGGCTGGCCGAGCACCTGCTCTCCCGGCGCAGCGCGCTCGTCGTCGTCACCCACGACCGCTGGTTCCTCGACACCGTCGCCACCCGCACCTGGGAGGTCGTCGGCGGCAAGGTGGAGAGCTACGAGGGCGGCTACGGCGACTGGATCTTCGCCCGCGCCGAGCGGGCGCGGCAGGCCGACGCCACCGAATCCCGCCGCCGCAACCTGGCCCGCAAGGAGCTGGCCTGGCTGCGCCGCGGCCCGCAGGCCCGCACCTCCAAGCCGCGCTACCGGGTGGAGGCGGCGGAGGCGCTGATCGCGGACGTCCCGGAGCCGCGGGACAGCGTCTCGCTGGCGAGCTTCGCGCGCAAGCGGCTGGGCCGCGTGGTGGTCGAGCTGGAGGAGGTCGCGCTGGCCACCCCGGACGGCCGCGAGCTGCTCCGCGACCTCACCTGGCGGCTGGCCCCCGGCGAGCGGGTCGGCCTGGTCGGGGTGAACGGCAGCGGCAAGACCACGCTGCTGCGCGCGCTCGCGGGCGACGCCGAGCTGGTCGCGGGCAAGCGAATTCAGGGCCAGACGGTCCGGATCGGCTGGCTGCGCCAAGAGCTCGACGACCTGCCGGTGGAGATGCGGGTGCTGGAGGCGGTGCAGCAGGTGGCGCAGCGGATCGAGCTCGGCGACGGCTACGAGCTCTCCGCCGGGCAGCTCGCCGAGCGGCTCGGCTTCACCCCGGCGCGGCAGCGCACCCCGGTGCGCGACCTCTCCGGCGGCGAGCGGCGCAGGCTGCAGCTCACCCGCATCCTGATGTCCGAGCCGAACGTGCTGCTGCTCGACGAGCCCACCAACGACCTGGACATCGACACCCTGCAGCAGCTGGAGGACCTGCTCGACAACTGGGCGGGCACGCTCGTGGTGATCAGCCACGACCGCTACCTGATCGAGCGGATCTGCGACTCCACCTGGGCGCTCTTCGGCGACGGCGGGCTCACCAACCTGCCCGGCGGGATCGAGGAGTACCTGCGCAAGCGGGCCGCGCTCGGCGCCGCCCCCGCGCGCAGGGGGGCTGCCGCGCCCGCGGCCGAGGAGCCGAGGTCGGCCGTCGACCCGGCCGCCTACCGGGCCGCGCGCAAGGAGCTGACCCGGCTGGAACGCGCGCTGGACAAGCTCACCGAGCGCGAGCGGACGCTGCACGACGCCCTGCTCGCCGCCGCCACCGAGCCGGACCGGCTGGCGACGCTGAACGCCGAGCTGGTTCAGGTCAGCGCCGAGAAGGCGACCACGGAGGAGCGCTGGATGGAGCTGGCCGAGGAGTTCTAGCAGGCCGCGGGAGCCGTTGATCGGCCGCGGGCGGCGGAGCCGTCAGCTCGACTCGGCGGTGCGCCCGTCCACGACCACCGGCAGGCAGGTGCGCACGAAGTCGGTGCCGAAGCCGCTGAGTAGCACGCTCCGGTACTGCACCTTGGCTCCGCGCCCGGACCGCTTGAGCAGGTCCCGCACCGCGGCCTGGGCCTCGATGATCTGGTAGCGGTTCGGGTTGCCGACCGGCTCCCGGTCGAACTCGATCAGCCCGAGCCTGCGCAGGTTGGTCTGGTACTGCTGGATCCGGTTCGGGAAGCGTAGCCCGGCGTGCTCGCCGAGCACCGTGATCCCGGTGATCTTCCGGTCCGAGCCGAGCGTGCGCGGGCGGCCGAGCCGGATGTCGATGGCGGGCTGCGGGCCGTCCAGGTGCAGGAAGCGCAGCACCCGCGCCTCGTCCGGGGTGAGCTCGGCGAGGATGCGGGCGAAGGCCGGGTGGATCTCGGTGGGCTCGGCGCTGGTGCTGGCCGAGAGCCGGAGCAGCGCGGCCCCCTGCTCGCGCAGCGTCGGCACGCCGTCGCCGCCCGCGTGCTCGGCGTCGACCCCGAGCACCCGGCGCAGCCGCTCGCGCACCTCGGACTCGGCCTCCGCCAGCACCTCCCGCGGCGGGTTGCCCGCCATGCTGCCCCGGACAACGGTCGAGGTGACGCCGAGCGCGGTGTCGACGGTCCAGGTGGTCACCTCGGAGGCGGCGGTCCAGGCCACCCGCGCCACGCCGGTGGCGGCGCGCACGGTCTCCCGCGGCGTGATCGGCACGATCCGCTTCGCCTGCCCGGAGAGCGCGATCTCCCGGCGCGGCGGGGCGCCGAGCACCTCCGGTTCGCCGTCCTGCCGGGCGGGGACCCCGCCGCTCTCGGGCGTACCCGGATCGCTCACAGCCATGTGGTTGCCACTCCCGTTCCGAAGACCAGGATATGAGCGTATCCGGCAATCAGCCCCAGCACGCCGCCATGGACGAAAAGCAGCCACTCGTCCTGCTTGATCGCGGCGCGCAGCATGTCCACGAAGTCGGGTGGTGAGAGCGCCGCCATCTGCTTGGCGATGTACTCGTTGACCTGCTTGCCCTGCTGCTGGTTGAAGTCCGGATCGGCGAATGCGATCGGCGCGATGGCCATCGCCTCGCTGGTGAAGGTGTTCTGCAGGGTGTCGTAGTCGCGGCTGCCGAGCATGAACTTGACCGCGGGCCGCGCCGGGCCGAGCGCGCGGTCGGCGGCCGGGCGCAGCGTGTCCTCCAGCATCTGCATGGTGCGGTCCGAGCGCGGGCCGTTCAGCAGCTCGTCGCCGATATTGGCGAGCGTGATCACCTGGGTGGAGACCAGCTCGGCGTAGCCGTCGGTGATCTCGCCCTGCCGCTTGATCAGCAGCCCCTGCCGCCACGGGCACCACCACTTGGGGTAGGCCGGGGCGAAGATCATGTTCAGCCCGACCCAGTTCACCACCCAGCCGATCACGATGCCGCCGACCGGCAGCACCACCAGGGTGGACCAGCCGGTCAGGTGCAGGATCCCGACCAGCAGCACGCCCATCGGGGCACCGAAATAGAAGCCGAAATTCTGCATGAAGCGCAGTTCCTTGGCGCCGAGCACCTGGAAGAGCTGGTTCAGCAGTTGCGGCCTGGCCTGGAAATAGCGGATCACCATCTGCTTCACATCGAGCAGCTGATCGATGTTCTCGCCCAATTCCAGGGTGAGTTCGCGGAGAATATCCGGCAGCTGCTGCTTGACCCGCTCGTGCACCTTCTCGCGCACTTGCGCGGGCAGGTTGAACCAGAGCTGTGGATGCTCGCGGCGCAGGATTTCCTCGACGATGTCGCGGATCTGCGCGTCGGCCACCCGGGTGAGATGTTCGGCGAGCTTTTCCGGGTCCAGCTCGCGATAGAAGTCGGAGACGCTGCCCAGTTTCGAGAGCCCCTTGTCGACCGCGATACTCGCCATCTTGTCCGCGCGCGAGGGCACGATGCCCTGCCAGCCCAGCCTGCCGTCGTAGCTCAGCAGCGGCAGGATCTGAATTCGCTTGGGCAGGTAGGGAAACAATGCGCGAAGTCCGGGCAGCCGGAAGCCGTGGAACGCGATCGGCCGGAACAGCATGAGGATGCCGGTCCAGTTGGTGATATAGCCGATGACGCCGGTGAAAAGCGGGATGGTCAACAGCTCGAGGAGAATGGTCGGATGGACCCCGAAAGCACTCTCCAACACGACTTCCTCCTGCCGACACACCAGTGATCGCCGCCGCACCGGCACCCCAAACTAGCACCAGGGCGGCGGCGGAACCGCACGGTGCGCCCGAATGCGCGGGTCCGGCATACCGGTCGCGGGCGCGGGGCAATATTCTGGGGGCGGTTTCCATCCGCGGGTCGAGAAGTTCGGAGTAGGACGTGGCAGACGACAGAACCGGACGGACCGCCACCGGGCAGGCCGCACCGGGTCAGAACCTGATCAGGCCGGGCAGCCGCGAGGTGGAGCGCAGCGCCGATGTCGAGCAGCGGCAGATCAGCAACGAGGCGCGGCTGATCCGCGGGGTGTTCCGGGCCGCGGGGGTGGCGGCGGGGTCGGTGGTGCGCGGCGGGCAGTGGGCCGTCGGCACCGGCTACGAGGTGACCCGCGAGATCGCCCAGGCGGCGCTGGACGGCGAGTCCTCCGCCGATATCGCCGAGCGCACCGGCAATGCGCTGCGCTCGATCGCGCGCAGCGCGCTCGGCGTCACCGAGGGGTCGGTGCGCGAGATCGTCAGCTACGTGCCGACGCCGAACGGCAGCGGGGGCGGCGCCGCGCCGCCGCAGCAGCAGGCGCTGGTGATCGGGCCGAACCTGCGCTCGGCCAGCTCCGAGGAGCTGCGCCGCCGCGGCGACGCGCTGCTGGCCCGCTCGGCCGACGTCTACTTCACCGAGGACGTGCACCCGGCCTACGACCGGATCCTGGACGAGCTCGCCCCCGACGAGGCGCGGATCCTGCGCTTCATGGCGTTGAACGGCGCGCAGCCCGCGGTGGACGTGCGCACCAACCGCCCGCTCGGCATCGGCTCCGAGCTGGTCCAGGGCGACCTCACCTCGGTGCCGGAGCAGGCGGGGGTGCGCTACCCGGACCGGTCCCGCGCGTACCTGATCAACCTGAACCGGCTCGGCCTCACCCGGACCTCGGACGACCCGGTGGTGCTGAGCCGCTACATGGTGCTCGAGGTGCAGCCCTCGGTCGAGGCGGCGCTGAAGAAGGCGGGGCGGGCGCCGAAGATTGTGCGCAAGAGCCTCCGGCTCACCGAGTTCGGCGAGGACTTCTGCCGCACCTGTTTCACGATCGCGACCTGACCGCCGCGGTGCGTCGCCCGCCGCGGTGATAGCGATCTGATACAAATCTTCGCGATTCGGTCGAGCGGGTGCGAGCGGATGGGATCGTGGAGTCATGGACCAGGAGCGCAGCGAAACGGCCGGTGGCGCGGCCGAGCCGCGCGGGGCGGGTGCCCCGGGCGGCGCCCGCGCGCGCCCGGCCGCCGTAACCGATCGGCCCGCCGCCGCCGACCGGCCGCAGGGCGACGGCCCGATCGCCGCGGGCGGCAGGCGGATGGGGCCCGCGGGCCAGGCCGCCGCAGGGCGGATCTCGGCTGAAGCCCCGCCTGCCGAGGCCGGCCCCGTCCGAGCCGCGCGCCGCGCGCGAGACGGGCAGCGCGCCTCCGCAGGCGCGGATTCCGCTGATGAGTGGGCCACCCCGGCCGGCACCGGAGCCCGACGCGCGGAGCCGCCCGCTGCGGCGGCCGGTGCAGGCACCCGACGCGGTGAGCCGCCCGCCGCCGAGGCCGGTGCAGGCACCCGACGCGGGGAGTCGCAAGCCGCCGAGGCGGGTGCAGGCCCCCCGCGCGACGGCCGGGCCGACGCGGGTGCGGCGGCCGCCGAGCCCGCTCGGATCGGGGCGGATTCCGACCTCTCCCGGGTCGGGCTCGACGGCCCGGGCGGGCTGCCGCGCACCGACGGCGGCGCGGACCGCAGCGCGGCCGCCGACGTCGCCGCGATCGAGCGGCTCAAGTTCCGCTACCTGCGCACCCTGGACACCAAGGCCTGGGACGAGTTCGCCGACACCATGATCCCGGAGGCGACCGCCACCTACAGCGAGTACCTGCAGTTCGAGTCGCGCGAGGCCTTCCTCGCCTTCCTGCGCAACACCCTCGGCCCGCACGTGATCACCGAGCACCGCTGCGACCACCCGGAGATCGACGTGGACGGCGACACCGCCACCGGCACCTGGTACCTCGCCGATACCGTGCTGATCCCGGCGCACAACATGCTGCTGCGCGGCGCCGCCTTCTACACCGACCGCTACCGGCGCTGCGACGACGGCCGCTGGCGCATCGCGCACACCGGCTACGAGCGCACCTACGAGGTGGTGCTCTCGCTCAGCGACCTGCCCAGCCTGCGGCTGACCGCCAGCCGCTGGGGGCTGCTCGCGGGCGAGGACGGCATCGCCCCGCTGCAGCGCGACCCCGGCGGCACCGGCTAGTTGTGATGTCCAGGGAGGTTGTCCTGCCCCACGTGGGTGAGTCGATGTGACAGGTGAAGGCCCCCGGTAGTGAAGTGGAGCTGTCTAGGAACCGCT
>NZ_JBHVAK010000038.1:0-62354 GCF_042667085.1 Nocardia sp. NPDC057353 | reverse complement strand
CCCCGCGGCTGTCCCCACAGCTGCGGGGCCCGCGTCGTTCGCGCGAGGCTGCCCGACGCGGCAGCGGTCCCGCTCGCGGCCGGTGGTGCATGTCGTGTCGACGGCTTGCCGCACGGACGGCCTGCTCGGGGGCGGTCGGCACGGCATTTTCGGTCGTGACCGGAGTGTATTCGGTCGGACGTCCAGATTTCGGCCCGATCTGAAACGGTCGTATGTAAGATCGGCGGCGCCGCGTCCGGAACGTGTCCCGGACCGCGCGGCACCCGTTCGATCCGACCCGTTCCCGATCGCCGGCGCGGCGGCGGCACGGGCTCGGAATCAGTTCCGCCAGAGAGGAATTCCCATGGAAGGCGTCGATATCGCGGCGCTGGTCGCCGCAGTGCTAGCGGCCCTGAGCACCGGCTCTTCGCTCAACTACAACCCCGGCACCGGCGCCTGAGCGCGCCCACCGGAAAGGACAACGGATACATGGACACCGGAAGTGCCGGATTCACCGACCTCTTCGCCGCCCTCGCCCAGGTGATCGCCACGGGCTCCTCCATCTCGGTGACCCCGCCGGGGCTGTGAACGCCGCCGGGCGGAGCCGCCCCTCGGCCGCTCCGCCCGGTAACGCACGAAACACAGTGCTCAGTGCACCGGCCCGGTGTACTTCTCGCCCGGCCCGGTGCCCGGCGCGTCCGGGTGCGCCGAACTCTCCCGGAAGGCCCGCTGCAGCGACTGCAGCCCGTCCCTGATCGGCCCCGCGTGCGGCCCCAGGTACTCCACCGAGGCGGTGACCAGCCCGGCCAGCGCGGTGATCACCCGCCGCGCCTCGTCCAGATCGCGCCGCGGGCTGGCGTCCGGGTCCTCGTCGGCCAGCCCCAGCTTCTCCGCGGCCGAGCTCATCAGCATCACGGCGGCCCGGCTGATCACCTCCACCGCCGGAATATCGGCCAGCTCGCGCACATCCGGTTCGGTGTGCGCGGCGGTCTCGGTGGCGGCGGGGAATTCGGGCTGGTCGGTCATGGCCTTCAGGCTAGCGATGCCCGCCGGGCCAGCCGGAGCTGCCCGATCTCCGCGACGTTCTTCATGAGCTCCATGTTCACCCAGGCCACCAGGTGGGCCACGGTCGGCCAGGCGCCCGCGGGCTCGGCGAGCTCGTCCGGGCCGAGCCTCTCCAGGGCGGCGAGCCACTCGGTGCGCAGGGTGTGCAGCCTGGCCACCGCGGCGTCGGTGCTGCCCGCCCACGGAACGTCGCCGTGCCCGGGGGCCGCGGCGCCGCGGGCGGTGGCGAGCGCGCCGGACCACCACCAGTCGATGTGCCAGGTGAGCCAGCCGATGGTGGGCACCGGGATCGGGTCCGGCTCGGTCTCCGCCCAGTCCGGGCGCCAGACGCCCGCCGCGTCCTGGCGTACGGTCCAGATCAGGGGGCCCGGCTCCCACAGCGCGTCGTCGGCGGTGAGATCGTCGAGGTGGATGCGGGCGAGCGACCAGGTGAGGTCGAATTGCCAGCGCAGCAGGTCGGTCACGGGCGGAACGGTCCCAGCGCGGGGCCGTCGCCCGCAAGCGAATAAGGGGCGATTGGGAGCCGGGGCGCATAACTGCTAGAGTTGTTCGCGACGACCGCCCTGGTCGGTGGTAAGCATGCCTCGGCATGCTCGCTCTCCGTCCGGGGTCGCAAGTGGAGCCCGACTCCCACCGCCGCCGACCCTCGTGTCCGGTACGCGGTCCGGTCACCCGCCCCCCAGGGGTCGGATGCCTGTGCGCCCGTCGGCGCCCGGGTTCCGTGGTGATCGGTCGACTCGGGCCTCGGCCGGTGAAATACCGGACCGGGGCTTTCGCGTTGATATCGGGGTTACCTGCACGCGGTCGTCGACGACACCGCTTGACCTAGGAGGCCCCATCAGCACTGAGACCCGCATCAACGATCGCATCCGTGTTCCCGAGGTCCGGCTCATCGGGCCCGGCGGCGAGCAGGTTGGGATCGTGCGTGTTGAAGATGCGCTACGCGTCGCTCTCGAAGCCGATCTCGACCTGGTCGAGGTGGCCCCGGATGCCCGTCCGCCGGTCTGCAAGATCATGGACTACGGCAAGTTCAAGTACGAGACGGCGCAGAAGGCGCGCGAGTCCCGGAAGAACCAGGTCCAGACCGTCATCAAGGAGCAGAAGCTCCGCCCCAAGATCGACGACCACGACTACGAGACCAAGAAGCGCAATGTGGTTCGCTTCCTCGAGGCCGGGTCCAAGGTCAAGGTGACGATCATGTTCCGGGGTCGCGAGCAGTCCAGGCCCGAACTCGGGTTCCGGTTGCTGCAGCGGCTCGCGTCCGACGTCGCCGAGTTGGGTTTCGTGGAGACCTCGGCCAAGCAGGACGGCCGCAACATGACCATGGTCCTCGCCCCGCACAAGGGCGCGAAGACCCGGGTGAAGGCGCAGCAGGACGCGGCGCCGCGCCCCCGGACCGGCCCCGCCCCGGAACCGGCTCCCGCGCAGGCCGACACGGCCGCGCCGCAGTAGGACGAACAAGCACTCGGCGGCCCACGGGCCGCCGGCACACAGATTGAGGTAACTCATGCCGAAGATGAAGAGCCACAGCGGCGCCTCGAAGCGATTCAAGGTGTCCGGCAAGGGCAAGCTGCTGCGTCAGCAGGCGAACCGTCGCCACCTGCTCGAGCACAAGCCGAGCCGGCGGACTCGTCGTCTGGACGGCATCGAGTCCGTCTCCGCGGCCGATGCCCCCCGCATCAAGCGGCTGCTCGGCATCTGACGTGCTCCGGCGCGGGTGACCCACCCGCGCGACCCCGCGTCCGCTGACCCGGACGCCCAGAATCAACCGAACCAGGGCGCCTCGCCGCGCCCACGACCTCCGAACAGGACCGACCAGTGGCACGCGTCAAGAGGGCCGTCAACGCTCAGAAGAAGCGCCGTTCCATCCTCGAGGCCTCCAAGGGCTACCGGGGCCAGCGCTCCCGGCTGTACCGCAAGGCCAAGGAACAGCAGCTGCACTCGCTCACCTACGCCTACCGGGACCGCCGGGCGCGCAAGGGTGACTTCCGCAAGCTGTGGATCGCGCGCATCAATGCCGCCGCCCGGCTCAACGACATCACCTACAACCGGTTCATCCAGGGCCTGAAGGCCGCCGGTGTCGAGGTGGACCGCAAGATCCTGGCCGAGCTCGCGGTGTCGGACGCCGAGGCGTTCGCCGGCCTCGTCGCGGTCGCCAAGGCGGCCCTGCCCGAGGATGTCAACGCTCCCGCCGCCTGACGGCCCGCGTTGAACCATCTTTTTTCGGCCCGCACGAGCGAGTCAGGCCCGGAGGCGGGAGCGAAGCGTAGCCACGCAGGGCCCTCGCTCGGGCGCAATCGGAAACGACCCGCTGGGGATATCCCGCGGGTCGTTTCCGCGTCGGGCGGCGCCCGTGGCTGAGCCGCTGGAGCCGCGGAACCCGCGGATCGTCGCCGCCGCCAAGCTGCACCGCTCGGCGCAGCGCCGGAAGACCGGTTCGTTCCTCGCCGAGGGGGCGAACTCGGTGGGCGCCGCGTTGGCGGCCGGGCGGGTCCGCGAGCTGTTCTACTCCGCGAGCGCCGCCGGGCGGGAGCACGAACTCGTGGCGGGCGCAGCGGCGTCCGGCGTGCGCACCACGCTGGTGAGCGAGCGCGCTGCGCAGCACCTCGGGGAAACCGTCACCGCGCCGGGACTGGTCGCAATCTGCGACCTGCTCGACGTTCCGCTATCCACGCTGCTGGCCGCTACCGACGGCGAGCCGGGTGCGGCCGGGCCGCGGGCCGCCGTGCCCGCGCTCTTCGCGGTGCCGGTGGAGATCGCCGAGCCCGGCAATGCGGGCACCCTGATCCGGGTGGCCGACGCGGTCGGCGTCGACGGCGTCGTACTCGCAGGCGACACCGTCGACCCGCACAACGGCAAG
This sequence comes from Nocardia sp. NPDC057353, assembly GCF_042667085.1. Classification (NCBI taxonomy): domain Bacteria; kingdom Bacillati; phylum Actinomycetota; class Actinomycetes; order Mycobacteriales; family Nocardiaceae; genus Nocardia; species Nocardia sp. NPDC057353. Next base: position 58,450 of record NZ_JBHVAK010000038.1, on the reverse strand, counting down.
TGCGTGCGCGCCAGCGCGGGCAGCCTCTTCCACGTCCCGGTGGCCAGGGAGCGCGACATCAGCGCCGCGCTGGACGCCCTGAGCGCCGCGGGCGTCACCCTGCTCGCCACCACCGCCCGCGGCGAACTCGACCTCGACGACGCCGACCCGGTGCTGGCGGGCCCGGTCGCCTGGCTCTTCGGCAACGAGGCGCACGGCCTCGCCCCCGGGGTGGCCGAGCGCGCCGACCACCGGGTGCGCATCCCCATCCGCGGCCGCGCCGAGAGCCTGAACCTGGCCGCCGCCGCGGCCATCTGCCTGTACGCGAGTTCGCGGGTCAGCCGCCCCCGGTAATCCGGGTGAAGCCGCGATCGCCCATCGAATACGATTCGACCAGGACAATTCCCGACCCAACCGCAGGGGAGAGACGAGCACTGTGGCCGACCACACCGCAGCCGAGCAGGGCACCGCGCTGACCGAGGAGGCACTGGCCGCGGCCGCGGCTGCCGCCGAGAAGGCGTTCGCCGCCGCGGCGGATCTGGACGCGCTCGCCGTCGCCAAGACCGAACACCTGGGCGGGAAGGCGCCGCTGGCGCTGGCCCAGCGCACGCTCGGCACCATCCCCAAGGAGGAGAAGAAGGACGCGGGCAAGCGGGTCAACGCCGCCCGCACCCGGGTCTCCGACGCCTTCGACGCCCGCCGCGCCGCGCTGCTCGCCGAGCGGGACGCCGCCGTGCTGGTCGCCGAGGCCATCGACGTCACGCTGCCCGCCCGGCGCGCGGCCGCGGGCGCGCGGCACCCGATCACGGTGATCTCCGAGCAGATCGCCGACGTCTTCGTCGCCATGGGCTGGGAGGTCGCCGAGGGGCCGGAGGTGGAGACCGAGCACTTCAACTTCGACGCGCTCAACTTCCTGCCCGACCACCCCGCGCGCACCATGCAGGACACCTTCCACATCGCCCCGGAGGGGTCGCGCCAGGTGCTGCGCACGCACACCTCGCCGGTGCAGGTGCGCTCGCTGCTGGAGCGCGAGCTGCCGATCTACGTGGTCTGCCCGGGCCGCACCTTCCGCACCGACGAGCTGGACGCCACGCACACCCCCGTCTTCTCCCAGGTCGAAGGGCTCGCGGTGGACAAGGGGCTCACGATGGGCCACCTGCGCGGCACGCTGGACGCCTTCGCCCGCGCGCTCTTCGGCCCGGAGACGCGGACCCGCATGCGCCCCAACTACTTCCCCTTCACCGAGCCCTCCGCCGAGGTCGACGTCTGGTTCCCGGACAAGAAGGGCGGCGCGGGCTGGGTCGAGTGGGGCGGCTGCGGCATGGTGAACCCCAAGGTGCTGATCGCGAGCGGGGTCGACCCGGAGGAGTACAGCGGCTTCGCCTTCGGCATGGGGCTGGAGCGAACCCTGCAGTTCCGCAACGGGATTCCCGACATGCGCGACATCGTCGAGGGCGACGTGCGGTTCACCCTGCCCTTCGGCGTCCGGTCCTGACCCTTCCGATACGAGAGAGCGACACGTCACGTGCGAGTAGCGCAGTCCTGGCTGACCGAGATCATCGCCCGCACCGTCCCGGAGTGGTCGGTGACGCCGGAGGAGCTCGACGCGGGATTCGTCCGGGTGGGGCTGGAGGTCGAGGAGGTCGACCGGCTCCAGCGGGTGACCGGTGACCTCGAGCACCCGCTGGTGGTCGGGCGGGTGCTGGAGATCACCGAGCTCACCGAGTTCAAGAAGCCGATCCGCTTCTGCCGGGTCGACGTCGGCAACCCGGAGCCGCAGGAGATCATCTGCGGCGCCCGGAATTTCACCGAGGGCGACCTGGTGGTCGTGGTGCTCCCCGGCGCGACGCTCCCCGGGGGTTTCCGGATCAGCTCGCGCAAGACCTACGGCCACACCTCGCACGGCATGATCTGCTCGGTCGCCGAGCTCGGCATCGGCAAGGACCACTCCGGCATCCTGGTGCTGGAGCCGGGCACCGCCACCCCTGGCACCGACGCCAACGAGCTGCTCGGGCTGGACGACACCGTCATCGAGCTGAACATCACGCCGGACCGCGGCTACTGCTTCTCGGTGCGCGGTCTCTCGCGCGAGCTGGCCTGCGGCTTCGACCTGGAGTACGCCGACCCCGCGGTGCGCACGCTGCCGGACGCGGCCGAGCCCGCCTGGCCGATCACGCTGGAGCCGGAGTCGAAGTGCACCCGCTTCGCGGCCCGCCGGGTCACCGGAATCGACCCGGGCGCGGTCTCGCCGTGGTGGCTGCAGCGCAGGCTGCTGCTCTCCGGCGTGCGGCCGATCTCGCCCGCGGTGGACGTCACCAACTACGTCATGCTCGAGCTCGGCCAGCCGCTGCACGCCTTCGACGCCGCCGCGGTGCGGGGCGGGCTCGTGGTGCGGCAGGCGCGGGCGGGGGAGACGCTGCGCACCCTGGACGACGTCGAGCGCACGCTCGACCCGGAGGACGTGGTGATCGCCGACGAGTCCGGCGTGGTCTCGCTGGCCGGTGTCATGGGCGGCGCGAGCACCGAGGTCAGCGACGGCACCACTGATGTGCTGCTGGAGGCCGCCACCTGGAACCCGCTGCTCATCTACCGGACCGCGCGCAGGCACAAGCTGGTCTCCGAGGCGGGCAAGCGGTACGAGCGGGTTGTCGACCCCGAGCTCAACGTGGTCGCGCTGGACCGCGCCGCCACGCTGCTCGCCGAGATCGCGGGCGGCACCGTCGAGGAGGTGCTCAGCGACGTCCGGGTCCCGGTCGCGCCCGCGCCCGCCATCGCCATGGACATCGACCTGCCGGACCGGGTCGCGGGCGTCACCTACCCGACCGGCACCGCCGCGCGCAGGCTCGCGCAGATCGGCTGCACCGTCGAGGTGGCGGTGAGCGAGGTCGGCCACGGCCAGCTGCTGGTCACCCCACCGAGCTGGCGGCCGGACCTGGCGCAACCCGCCGACCTGGTCGAGGAGGTGCTGCGGCTGGAGGGGCTGGAGCAGATCCCGTCCGTGGTGCCGACCGCACCGGCCGGGCGCGGGCTCACCCCCGCGCAGCGCCGCCGCCGCGCGGTGAGCCGGGCGCTGGCCTTCACCGGCTGCGTCGAGGTGCCGCCGCCGGTCTTCCTGCCCGCGGGCGTCTTCGACGTGTGGGGGCTGGACGACGATGACCCGCGCCGCAGCACCACCCGGGTGCTGAACCCGCTCGACGCCGAGCGCCCCGAGCTCGCCACCACGCTGCTGCCCGGGCTGCTCGAGGTGGCCGCGCGCAATATCTCCCGCGGCGCCCGTGACCTCGCCGTCTACGGCATCGCCCAGGTGGTGTTGCCCGGCCCGAACGTCAAGCCGGTCGAGGCGCTCCCGGTGGACCGTCGGCCCACGCCGGAGCAGATCGCCGAGCTGGTCGATTCGCTGCCCGCGCAGCCGGTGCACGTCGGCGCGGTGCTCACCGGGCGGCGCGAGCCGCGCGGGCCGTGGGGGCCGGGCAGGCAGGCCGAGGCCGCCGACGCCTTCGCGCTGGCCGACGCCGTCGGCGACGCCGCGGGGGTCACGATCGAGCGCAGGCCCGCCGCGCACCTGCCCTGGCATCCGGGCCGCTGCGCCGAGCTGGTCGTGGACGGCACCGTCGTCGGGCACGCGGGCGAGCTGCACCCGGCGGTGCTGGAGCGGGCCGGGCTGCCCGCCCGCACCTGCGCGCTCGAGCTCGACCTGGACGCGCTCCCGCTGCGCGACGCCCGCCCTGTCCCGGTGGTCTCGCCGTTCCCGGCGGTGCTGCAGGACGTCTCGGTGACGGTGGCCCGCTCGGTGCCCGCCGCCACCGTCGAGGCGGCGCTGCGCGACGGCGGTGGCGCGCTGCTCGAGGACATCGCGCTCTTCGACGTCTACGAGGGCGCGCAGGCCGGGGCGGACCGCCGCTCGCTCACCTACGCGCTGCGCTTCCGCGCGCCGGACCGCACCCTCACCGAGGACGAGGCGAGCGCCGCCAGAGACGCCGCGGTCGCCGCCGCGGCGGGCGCCGTCGGCGCGGAGCTGCGCGGGTAACGTCGAGGGCGTCCCCGGCGAAAGGTGCACCATGCGAGCGGAATGGAACGGCGCGGTCCCGGCGGGGAGCGACGACACCGTCGAGATCACCGGATGACGCTCGCGGTGCGTGCGGCGCGGCACCCGGCGAACGCGGTGATGCACGCGCTCACCTACCACCCGACCCGGGAGATCGCCTGGACCCCCGACCTGCTCGGGCTGGCCTGCACCGAGCTGGCGCCGCGCACCGCGGACGGGGAGACGCTGCACGCCTGGTGGCTGCCCGCCAGGGGCGCGTCGATCGGGCACATCCTGTTCGCGCACGGCAACGCGGGCAATATCGGCGATCGGCTGCCGATCTTCGCGCTGCTCACCGCGGCCGGGTTCGACGTGCTCGCCTTCGACTACCGCGGGTACGGGCGCAGCACCGGGCGGCCCAGTGAGCGCGGCACCTACCTGGACGCCCGCGCCGCCAGGCAGGCGCTGCTCGACCGGCCGGAGGTCGATCCCGAGCGGATCATCTACCTGGGGAAGTCGCTCGGCGGGGCGGTGGTCACCGAGCTGGCGGTCGCGCACCCGCCCGCCGGGGTGGTGCTCATGTCCACCTTCACCGGGCTGCGCGCCGCCGCCCGCTCGGTCTTCCCGGTCATCCCCGCCCCGCTGGTCCCCGACGCCTACCCGACCCTGCGCCGGATCGGCGACCTGCGGACCCCGCTGCTGCTCATGCACGGTGACCAGGACGAACTCATCCCCGTCGAGCACTCCCGCAGGCTGCACGCAGCCGCCCCCGCCCCCAAGCACCTGGAGATCTTCCCCGCGTGCGGCCACAACGACCTGATCATGGGCGCGGGCCGCCGCTGGGTCGGGCTGATCGCCGAGTGGGCGCGCGCCGAGTGCGGCCTGTCCTGACCCGCCCGCGCGCTGCGCGCCCCGCCACCGGGTGGCGGAACTCCGTAGCCTGGTTCGTATGACCGACTCCGCCGGAATCGCCGCGCTGCTCGCCGCACTCCCGGACGACGAACTGCTCGCCGTGCTCCGCACCGCCACCGCGCAGCGCCCCGCCTTCGCGCGGGTGCACGCCGCGCTCTCCGAGCAGGCAGGCGCGGGCGAGCCGCTCGACGCGGTTGTGATTCCGGACACCCCGCACCCGGGTACCGGTACCGTTCCGCTCCAGGCGCCCGGATCGCAGCAGGTCGGCGGCGGGTTCGCGGTACCGCCGGTACCGGTACCGCCCCACGGTATGTCCGATACCCCGCCGACCGGCGGCTATACCCCCTCCGGTGTGCCGACATTCGACTCCGTTCGCGATAAGGTCGAGCAGCGCTTCGGCACCGCCCAGGGCCGGGAGGAGCTCGATCGCGAGACCGCGGCGGGGCGCAGCGTCGAGGAGCAGTGGCAGGCGCGCGAGGACGCGGCCCGCGACCGCCTCGACAAGATCCGCAAGTCGATGCGCGACGAACCCACCGGGCCGTGACCCCCGCCGGCTCGGCGACACGAGAGTGGAGAGCATGCCCGAGCCGCGCGAGATCGCCGAACGACTCCTCGACGCCCAGGTCGACTTCCTGCTCGCGGAGGTGACCGGCGAGCGCTTCACCGAGGTGGTCGCCCGCGACGTCGAATCCGTGCTCGGCGTCGCCGAGACCATCCTGGTCCGCGACGTCGTCGCGCCGGAGCAGGCCAAGCAGACCGTCGCCACCGTGGTCGACCTGGTCGGCGGCAGCCCGGTCTTCGCCGACATGTCCGGCGTCTTCGCCGACTCCATCTACACCCACATCGCGGAGAACGACGAGTACACCCTCGGCGAGGTGGTCGAGCGGCAGCCGGTCGAGGCGCTGCTGGAGAAGATCCTCGGCATGCACCAGGCGCAGGAGCGGATCCTGACCCGGCTCACGGAGAGCCCGCTGGTCGCCACCGTCGCCTCGAAGTTCGTGGACAAGCTGATCGACGACTTCATGCAGGCCAACCGGCAGCGCGCGGAGAAGATCCCCGGCGTCGGCTCGCTGGTCTCGCTGGGCCAGTCGGCCGCCAACCGGGCGCGCAAGGCCGCCGCCGACAACGCCTTCCTCAGCGACATGGCGGACAAGGGCGCGCGCTTCGCCCTGGAGCGCACGAACAACGCCATCCGCGAGGTGCTCCGCGACGCGCCCGTGCACAGCGCCGCCATGGAGTTCTGGGACCTGCACGCGGGCGAGCCGGTACACGGGCTGCGCGAGTACCTGACCAAGCAGGACCTGCGCGACCTGGTGCTGCTCAGCTACGAGATCGCGGTGACCACCAGGGAGAAGCCGTACTTCGGGCTGCTGCTCGACGAGTGCGTCGACGTCTTCCTGACGAAGTACGGCGAGTTCACCCTCGCCGCGCTGCTGCCCGAGCTCGGGCTCACCGGGGACGACGTGCGCACCGAGATCCTGCGCTACGGCCCCGCGGTCATCGAGCGGGCCAAGGCGGACGGCGTGCTGGCCGGGCTCATCCGCGAACGGCTCGAGCCCTTCTACACCTCCGAGCCGGTGCTCACGATCCTCGGCGCCGGTGGTGCCTGAGCCCCTGACCACGAAAAACCGCCCGGTCTCCCGCCTTTCGGCACGTCGAACGGCTGGGCGTGTCGCCGGGACTTACGCGGCGCCCCCGCGCCGCTTCGGGCTACGGTGGCCGTCGTGCTCACCGTCCTCGCCGTCGAGAATTACCGGTCCCTGCGCCACCTGATCGTGCCGCTGACCCCGCTCACCGCGATCACCGGCGCGAACGGCAGCGGCAAGTCGAGCCTGTACCGGGTGCTCCGGCTGCTCGCCGAGTTCGCGAGCAACGGCGCGGTGGCCGCGCTGGCGAAGGAGGGCGGGCTGGACTCCACGCTGTGGGCGGGCCCCGGCCGCCCGGCGGACGGCACCCCGGTGGCGCTCCGGGTCGGCTTCGCCGCGGACGACTTCGGCTACGCCGCCGACCTCGGCGTCCCGCCGCCCGCCGACTCCATGTTCGACCGCGACCCGGAGATCAAGGCGGAGGCGGTGTGGGCAGGCCCCATGCTGCGCCCCGCCACCGTGCTGACCGAGCGCGCGGGCCCGCTGGTCCGGGTGCGCGCGGGCAAGCGCTGGAACACCGTCCCGCACACGCTGCGCTCCTTCGACAGCATGCTCGGCGAGCTCACCGACCCGGGCCGCGCCCCCGAGCTGCTCAGCGTGCGCGACCGGGTGCGCGGCTGGCGCTTCTACGACCGGCTGCGCACCGACGCGGGCGCCCCCGCCAGGGCTCCGCAGATCGGCACCCGCACGGTCCGCCTCGGCCACGACGGCGCCGACCTGGCCGCCGCGCTGCAGACCATCCGGGAGATCGGCGACGCCGCCGAGCTGGACGCCGCCATCGACAAGGCCTTCCCCGGCAGCCGGGTCGAGGTGGTCGCGCACGCGGGCCGCTTCACCGTGCGGCTGCACCAGCGCGGGCTGCGCCGCCCGCTGGAGGCGGCCGAGCTCTCCGACGGCACCCTGCGCTACCTGCTGGTGGTGGCCGCGCTGCTCACCCCGCGCCCGCCCGAGCTGCTGGTGCTGGACGAGCCGGAGACCAGCCTGCATCCCGAACTCCTCGACGCGCTGGCCGATCTCATCGTCACCGCCTCCGCGCACACCCAGGTGATCGTGGTGACGCACGCCGCCCCGCTGCTCACCGCCTTCGGCCGGGAGGCGCGCGCCTCGGTGCTCGAGCTGCGCAAGGACGACGGCCGCACCTACCTGGCCGACCAGGGTTTACTGGACGAGCCACCCTGGGCCTGGCCGCAGCGCTGATCCCGGTGACCAGCGGGTTAATTCCGCCGAGTGTGCGCCGCGTCGCATATCGGCGCGCCGCCCGCCGCAATAGTCTCGGCGTATGAGCGACCCGAGGATCGAGACCGAACCGGAAGCCATCCGGCCGCTGCGCGACGACATCCGCTTCCTGGGCGAGGTGCTCGGCGACACCATCCGGGACCACGAGGGGCCGGAGGTCTTCGACCTGATCGAGCGGGTGCGCAAGGAGGCGTTCCGGATCCGCCGCGAGGAGGTGGACCGCAGCGCCGTCGCGGAGATGCTGCGCGGCGTCGACCTGGCGGTGGCGATCCCGCTGATCCGCGCCTTCAGCTACTTCGTGCTGCTCGCCAACCTCGCCGAGGATCTGCAGCGCGACCGCCGCCGCGCGGTGCACGTCGGCGCGGGCGAGCCGCCGCAGGACTCCTCGCTGGCCGCCACCTACCGCAAACTGGACGCCGCCGCGCTGGACGGCGCGACCGTCGCCGACCTGCTCTCCGACGCCCTCGTCGCCCCGGTCATCACCGCGCACCCGACCGAGACCAGGCGCCGCACCGTCTTCGACGGCCAAGCCAGGATCACCGAGCTCATGCGGCAGCGCGGCCGCTTCGCCGAGGGCGCGCGGGAGCGCGCCGCGCTGGAACTCGACATCCGGCGCCAGGTGCTCGCGCTCTGGCGCACCGCGCTGATCCGGCTGGCGCGGTTGCGGATCCAGGACGAGATCGCGGTCGGGCTGCGCTACTACGAGCTCACCCTCTTCGACGTCATCCCGGCGATCAATGCCGAGGTCCGCGCCGCGCTGCGCACCCGATGGCCCGGCGTCGAGCTGCTGCCGCGGCCGATCCTGCGCCCCGGTTCCTGGATCGGCGGCGACCGGGACGGCAACCCGTTCGTCACCGCCGAGGTGGTGCGCACCGCCGCCGGGCAGGCCGCGAGCGTCGCCTTCGAGCGGTACCTGCGCGAGCTGGCCGAGCTGGAGAAGGTGCTGGCCCAGTCGGCCCGGCTGGTCCCGGTCTCGGAGCGGGTCGCCGGGCTGGCCGCGGCGGGCTACCCCGAGCAGGAGACGCACGCCGACGAGCCGTACCGCCGCGCGCTGCACGCCATCCGGAACCGGCTCACCGCCACCGCCGTCCGCGCGCTCGGCGCGGCGCCGGTGCACGGTTCGGACGTCGGCGCCGAGCCGTACGAGACCCCGCAGCAGGCGCTGGACGACCTCGACGCCGTCGACGAGTCCATGCGCGCCGCGGGCGACGGCCTGCTCGCCGACGACCGGCTGGCCGCGCTCCGCTTCGCCATGGAGACCTTCGGCTTCCACCTGCAGAGCCTGGACATGCGGCAGAACTCCGAGGTGCACGAGCAGGTCGTCGCGGAGATCCTGGCCTGGGCCGGGGTGCACGCCGACTACGCCGCCCTGCCCGAGGACGAGCGGGTGGCGCTGCTCGCCGCCGAACTCCGCACCCGCCGGCCCCTGCTCGGCCCGCACGCGGCGCTGAGCGAGAAGGCGACCCAGGAACTCGGCATCGTGTGCGCCGCCGCCGAGGTGATCGCCACCTTCGGCGCCGAGGCGGTGCCGAACTACATCATCAGCATGTGCACCTCGGTCAGCGACATGCTGGAGGCGGCGCTGCTACTCAAGGAGGCGGGGATCCTCGACCCCGGCGGCCCGGACGCCCCGCCCTCCTGCACGGTCGGCATCGTCCCGCTCTTCGAGACCATCGAGGACCTGGCCGCGGGCGCCACCACGCTCGCCGCCGCGCTCGACGTCCCCGTGTACCGGGAGCTGGTGGCGAGCGCGGGCATGCGCCAGGAGGTCATGCTCGGCTACTCCGACTCCAACAAGGACGGCGGCTACCTGGCCGCCAACTGGGCGCTCTACCGCGCCGAGCTGGAGCTGGTCGAGGTCGCGCGCAAGACCGGTGTCCGGCTGCGGCTCTTCCACGGCCGCGGCGGCACCGTCGGCCGCGGCGGCGGCCGCAGCTACGACGCCATCCTCGCCCAGCCCGCCGGGGCCGTGCGCGGCGCGCTCCGCCTCACCGAGCAGGGCGAGGTCATCGCCGCCAAATACGCGGAACCCAGTGCCGCACACCGCAACCTGGAATCACTCATCGCGGGCACCCTCGAGTCCACCCTGCTCGACGTCGAGGGCCTCGGCCCCGCCGCCGAACCCGCCTACGAACTCATGGACGACCTGGCCGCCCGCGCCCGCGCCGCCTACGCCGCCCTGGTCCACGACGAGCCCGGCTTCGTCGAGTACTTCCGCCAGTCCACCCCGGTAGCCGAGGTCGGCGACCTGAACATCGGCAGCCGCCCCGCCTCCCGCAAACCCACCAGCTCCGTCTCCGACCTGCGCGCCATTCCGTGGGTCATGGCCTGGAGCCAGGCCCGCGTCATGCTCCCCGGCTGGTACGGCACCGGCACCGCCCTGGAGGAGTGGGTAGCCGGCGACCCGGACCGCCTCGCCGCCCTGACCGACCTCTACCACCGCTGGCCCTTCTTCCGCACCGTCCTCTCCAACCTGGCCCAGGTCCTCGCCAAGAGCGACCTCGCCATCGCCGAGCGCTACGCCGAGTTGGTCTCCGATACGGCTCTGCGGGACCGCATCTTCGGCATGATCCGCGACGAGCACGCCCGCACCATCCGCATGCACGCCGCCGTCACCGGCAACGATCACCTGCTCGCCGACAACGCCTCGCTGGCGGAGTCGATCCACAATCGGTTCCCGTACCTGGAGCCGCTGAACCAGATGCAGGTGGAGCTGCTGCGCCGGTTGCGGGCGGGGGACGATCAGGAGCTGGTGAAGCGGGGGATCCTGCTCACCATGAACGGGCTGGCGACAGCGCTGCGGAACTCGGGGTAGCGCTCCGCAGCCGCTGGGCGACGTCGAACTCCGGACACCGTTCGGCACACGATTGTTCGGACCTACCCCGCGGATTCGGTGGGAGGATCGAGTGGTTCCGGGGGACCGATGACCAGAACCCGCATCGCTCGCCGGACCGCCTCTTCGGGGGACAGCGGCTCGCTGCCCGGCGGATAGATCGGCTCCGTGCGCTCGCCGGAAACGTAGTCGCGGAAGGCTCCCAGGTACTCGTCCAGGTCCCGTCGATCGGCGAACCTGGTTTCGGTCGGGTCGAACCATTCCTCCGGCGTCGGCTGCCACGCGATCATGAAGTCGAGGGCTTCGCGCATCATGTCCCCATAGGTCGGATCGGCGACGCAACGGTCGCGCACCACCGGGGCACTCTGCCGCATGCCACGGCCGCGACACGCGTAGTGCATCTGCACCAGCGGCCACAGCAGGTGGTCGATGTGCGGGATCTCGTGCCACCACGGGTTGTTCGTGCCCAGGATTCGATCGACTCGCGCTCGGCGCGGCTGTGTGACAGGTGCCGGATAGTCGAAGGGCGCACCTCTCCGGTCGATATCGTGTACCGGCCCGGTCGCGAGGTTCCGGGGTGGGTACCACACGCCTCGCCACACGGGGACGCCGATGCGGCCACTACGCACCGGCAGCGGTTCGGCCAGTGAAATATCGACTGTGATTCGGTGCACCGGTGGCAGCGGTCCATCGATGGACAACTCGGCCACCATCGCCAGGCAATCCCGCACGTCGAATCCGGTCACGCCGACGCCCTCCGACAGCCACCAGAGTTGTTTGCCCGGTTCGAACTCGATCCAGAATCGCCGCAGCGTCGTCATCCGCGTTCCCCCATCGCCACTACCGTCCACCGCCGACTCGATGATCCCAGAGCGGAACGGCGCCTGCCGGTGGCGCTGTTCACCCGGTGCGGCCGCTCGCGGCAGCGACCAGGGTGCGCAGCGTCGACGTCACCGTGGCGGTGTCGAAACCGCCGATCAGGGCGTGGTGCAGGGCGAAGCCGTCCAGGTAGTCGACGAGCGGGCGGACCGCGGACTCCGGGATGCCGGGGTCGCCGGTGGCCGCGCGCAGGTGCCCGGCGAGCCAGGTCGTGAGGCGGAGGTGACCGGCGCGCATCGCCTCCCACACGTCGGGGAGTTCGCGGGCCTCCAGTATGAGGGCGTAGCGGGCGAGAGTGGCCTGCTCGTCGGCGGTGACGGCGTGCCGGAGGAGGGCGCCGAGCAGGTCGACCAGTTCGGCCGGGTCGCGCGGTGCGGGGGCGCGGTCGAAGGCGGCGCGGTCGCGCTCCTCCAGACGTCCGGTGATGCCGATGAGCAGGGCGGCCCGGGTGCGGAAGTAGTTCGAGGTCGAACCGGGCGGAAGCCCGGCGGCCTCGTCGACCGCCCGGTGCGTGAGCGGGCGGGGACCGCGTTCGCCGAGCAGTCGGAGAGCGGTGTCGAGCACGAGGGTGCGTTTGCCGGTCACACCGGAATACTACAGGGGTAGTGCTCGGCACTACTTGTGTAGTAGATTCCACTACACAAGTAGTGCTCGAAAGGAGTGAGTCGGATGGACGAGGTGCTGATCGTCGGAGGCGGAATCGGCGGGCTGGCGACGGCGCTGGCGGTGCTGCGGGCCGGGAAGCGGCCGGTGGTGCTGGAGCGGGTGTCGGAGCAGGCCGTCGTCGGGTCGGGGCTCTCGCTGTGGCCGAATGCGATTCGCGCGCTGGATGCGCTCGGGGTCGGGGCTGAGGTGCGGGCGCGCGCGGTCACCGATGCCTCCGGCGGGATCCGGGACTCCGCCGGGCGGCTGCTGCTCGGAGTCGACGCGGCCGCGTTGCAGGAGCGATTCGGGGAGCCGATCGTGGTGCACCGGGCCGAGCTCATGGCGATCCTGCGGGGCGCCCTACCCGATGGGGTATTGCGGACCGGGATCCGAGTGACGGCGGCGGACGAGTCCGGGCGAGTGGTCACCACGGCGGGGGAGCGCGATGCCGAACTGGTGGTCGGCGCGGACGGCATCCGCAGCGTGGTGCGGCGCGCGGTGGCGGGCGAGGTCGAGCCACGCTACGCGGGCTACACCGCGTGGCGCACGGTGGTGGCGCCACCCGAGCCGGTCACCGAGTTCGGCGAGAGCTGGGGGCGCGGGCAGCGCTTCGGCTTCGCGCCGCTCGCGGGCGGCCGGGTCTACTGCTTCGCCACCGCGAACGCCCCGGCGGGCGCACCGGACGGCGGCCTCGCCGAGCTCGGGGAGCGCTTCGCCGGCTGGCACGCCCCCATCCCGATGCTGCTGGCCGCCGCCGACCCGGCCGCGGTCCTGCGCCACGACATCTACGACCTCCCCGCCCTCCCGCGCTTCACCGCGGGCCGGATCGCCCTGATCGGCGACGCCGCCCACGCCATGACCCCCGACCTCGGCCAGGGCGCCTGCCAGGCCCTGGAGGACGCGGTCACGCTCGGCGCGATCCTCGCAGGCGACGGCGACCTGCGCCGCTACGACGCCGCGCGCCGCCCGCGGACCCAGCGGATCGTCGCCAGGGCGCGGCGCATGGGCCGGGCGGGGCAGCTCTCGGCGCGGCCGCTGGTCGCGCTCCGCAACGCCGCCATGCGCCGCACCCCGGCGAGCGCGCAGCTCGGCGCCATGGCGTCGATGCTGGACTGGACGCCGGAAGAGTCGGCAACCATCGCGCTGTGACGGCGGGCAAGGCGGCTCAGGCGGTGACCGTCCCGGGTCCCCTGGACTCGTAACGGCGCGCCATCGCCGCCGCCGTCTCGGCCATGACCCCGCGCAGCTCAGCAGGCTCCAGCACCTCCGCATAAGCCCCCACCGGCAGCAACCCGTGCGCCATCACCTCGTACGACTCCGCCGCCACCGTCACCGTCACCCACCCCTCGGCATCCGGCTCACCCGCCGAGGCGACGGCATCCGCCACCGCGGCGGGCTCGAACCCGAGCCGCAGCAGCGACAACTGCCCCGCATCGATCCGGCAGCGCGCGGTCACCCGCAGCATGGCCCTGGCGAACTCGCCCGCCGCCCGCTCCCAGTGCGCGGCAAGGTCGAAATCGCCGGGCCGGGTGAATATCTCGCCGGTATCGACCGCTTCCGCGATCCGCCCGACCCGGTACGACCGCACCGACCCGCCTGTCAGCGCGACCAGGTACCAGACACCCGCCTTGAGCACCAGCCCGAGCGGCCCGACCCGGCGCCGCACCAGCCCGTCCCCGCGCTCGTACCCGATCTCCAGCAGCCGATCCGCCCACAGCGCCTCGGTGACAACAGCCAGCGCAGGCGTCCGATCCGGCCGATGGAACCACCCTGCCGCGTCCACGTGCACCCGCTCGGCGATCCGAGTGGCCCGCCCGCGCAGCTCCGGCGGCAGCGCGGCCAGCACCTTGAGCTGCGCCGTAGCCAGCACGGTCCCGAGCCCGAGGTCGGCGGCCGCCCCCGGCTGCCCGGCCAGCAGCACCGCGTCGGCTTCGTCGGGGTTCAGCCCGGTGATCCGGGTGCGGTACCCGTCCAGCAACCGGATCCCGCCCGCGCGCCCCGGCTCGGTGTAGACCGGCACCCCGGACGCGGAGAGCGCGTCCACGTCCCGGTACACCGTGCGCACCGACACCTCCAGCTCCGCCGCCAACTGGGACGCGGTACACCGGCCCCTGGTCTGCAGGAGCAGCAGCAGGCGGAGGAGTCGGCTCGCGCGCATCGACCGACACTATCCGGAAAACCTTGACAGCGGGTGTCAACAAGCGGTCGTACCGTCGGCCCCATGACCACCTGGAACCGATTCCTCGCGGAAGCCCCGCGCGTCGCCGAGGTCTTCACCCGCAGGCACCGCGCCACCGGCAACCTCTGCCTGCTCGGCACCCTGCGCGCCGACGGCTCGCCGCGGATCAGCCCGATCGAGCCGCGCGTCTTCGAGGGGTTGCTGGTACTCGCGGGCATGCCGCACACCCGCAAGTTCGCCGACCTGGCCCGCGACCCGCGCTTCTGCCTGCACACCGCCACCGCCGACCCGATGGTCGGCGACGGCGACGCCAAGCTCTTCGGCACCGTCACCGACCTGCCCGACCGGGAGCTGCACACCCGCTTTCTGCAGCACCTCTTCGAGGAGAGCGGCTTCGACGCGCGCGGCGAGGAATTCGACCACTTCTTCGTCGCCGACCGGCTGACCGGCGGCTCCACCGTCGAGCTGGTGGCGGGCCGCCTGGAGATCACGGTGTGGAAGCCGGGAAAGGGGGAGCGGGTCGAGGTGAAGAACTGAGCGCGCGTACCACTCCTGGGTACCCTGGGAGCAAGCCCCACCGTGAATGAGCTTGCACAGTCGTGCATAATCATCACATGGTTGATTCCTCGAACGGGGCCCTGCGGGTCGCGGTTGCCGGAGCGAGCGGGTACGCGGGCGGTGAGGTCCTGCGGCTCCTGCTGGAACACCCCGAGTACCGACGCGGGCGCCTCGAGATCGGGGCGCTGACCGCGGGTTCCAATGCGGGCGCGCCGCTCGGCTCGCTGCAACCGCACCTGCTCCCGCTCGCCGACCGGGTGCTCACCCCCACCACCGTGGACGAGCTGGCCGGGCACGACGTGGTCTTCCTCGGCCTGCCGCACGGCCAGTCCGCCGCGCTGGCGAACACCCTCCCCGAGTCCACCGTGATCATCGACTGCGGCGCCGACTTCCGGCTGCACGACGCCGCCGCCTGGCAGCGCTGGTACGGCGGCGAGCACGCTGGCACCTGGCCCTACGGCCTGCCCGAGCTCGGCGACAACCGGGAGCGGCTGCGTGGCGCCCGCCGGATCGCGGTCCCCGGCTGCTACCCGACCGTCGCCAGCCTGGCGCTCGCCCCCGCCTTCGCCGCCGGGCTCGCCGAGCCCACCGTGAACGTGGTCGCGGTGAGCGGAACCTCCGGCGCCGGACGGAAACTCGACGTCGGGCTGCTCGGCTCCGAGGTCATGGGCTCGGCCCGCGCCTACGGCATCGCGGGCACGCACCGCCACACCCCGGAGATCGCGCAGAATCTGAGCGCCGCCGCGGGCACCCCCGTCGCCGTCTCCTTCACCCCGGTGCTCGCCCCGATGCCGCGCGGCATCCTCGCCACCTGCACCGCCCCCACCAGCGCCGACCTCGCGCAGGTGCGCGCCGCCTACGAGAAGGCCTACGCCGCCGAGCCCTTCGTGCACCTGCTGCCCGAGGGCGCGCTGCCCTCGACCGGCGCCGTGCTCGGCTCCAACGCCGTCACCCTGCAGGTGGCCGTCGACGCCGACGCCGGACTGCTCGTGGTGATCGGCGCGATCGACAACCTGACCAAGGGCACCGCGGGCGCCGCGGTGCAGTCCATGAACCTCGCCGTCGGTTTCGACGAGACCGCCGGGCTTCCCACCGTAGGAGTGGCACCGTGACGACGACCGAAGCAGGCAGGCTGGTCCGCACCCAGGGGGTGACCGCGCCGCTCGGCTTCCGCGCCGCCGGGATCGCGGCCGGGATCAAGGCCAGCGGCAAGCCGGACCTGGCCCTGGTCTTCAACGAGGGCCCGGAGTACGCCGCCGCCGGGGTGTTCACCCGTAACAAGGTGAGGGCCGCGCCGGTGCTGTGGTCGCAGCAGGTGCTCACCGCCCGCAGGCTGCGCGCGGTCATCCTGAACTCCGGCGGCGCCAATGCCTGCACCGGCCCCGGCGGCTTCCAGGACACGCACCGCACCGCCGAGGAGCTGGCCGCCGCGCTGAGCAGCTGGGGCACCGAGACCGGCGCGGGCGAGATCGCCGTCTGCTCCACCGGGCTGATCGGCGACCGGCTGCCGATGGACAAGATCGTCCCGGCCATCACCGAGATCGTGCACGAGATGGGCGGCGGGCTCTCCGGCGGCACCGACGCCGCGCACGCCATCATGACCACCGACACCGTGCCGAAGGAGGCCGCCTACCACCACCGTTCCAAGTGGAACGTGGGCGGCATGGCCAAGGGCGCGGGCATGCTCGCCCCCTCGCTCGCCACCATGCTGGTCGTGCTCACCACCGACGCCGCGGTCAGCGCCGAGCAACTGGACGCCGCGCTGCGCAAGGCCACCGCGCGCACCTTCGACCGCCTCGACGTGGATGGCTCCTGCTCCACCAACGACACCGTGCTGCTGCTCGGCAACGGCGCCAGCGAGGTCACGCCGTCGCAGGAGGAGCTGGACGAAGCCGTGCTCGCCGTCTGCGACGACCTGGCCGCCCAGCTCATGGCCGACGCCGAGGGCGTCACCAAGCGGGTGCTGATCACCGTCACCGGCGCGTTGGACGAGGACGAGGCGCTGGTCGCCGCCCGCACCATCGCCAGGGACAGCCTGGTCAAGACCGCGCTCTTCGGCTCCGACCCGAACTGGGGCCGGGTGCTCGCCGCCGTCGGCATGGCCCCGGTGACCCTGGAGCACGAGCGGATCACGGTGTCCTTCAACGGGAAACAGGTCTGCGTGGACGGCGCCGGCGTGCCCGGCGCCCGCGAGGTCGACCTCTCCGGCACCGATATCGAGGTCGTGGTGGACCTGGGGTTCGGCGACGGCACCGCCACCATCCGCACCACCGACCTCTCGCACGGCTACGTCGAAGAGAACTCGGCCTACAGCTCATGACCGGGCTCGCGCACGACCTCAGCGCGCTGGACAAGGCGCACGTGCTGGCCGGGGCGCTGCCCTGGCTGCAGAAGTTCCGGGACAAGGTCGTCGTGGTCAAGTACGGCGGCAATGCCATGGTCGACGACGAGCTCAAGCGCGCCTTCGCCGCCGACATGGCCTTCCTGCGCACCGTCGGCGTGCACCCGGTCGTGGTGCACGGCGGCGGCCCGCAGATCACCGCCATGCTCGGCAAGCTCGGCTTGCAGGGCGAGTTCCGCGGCGGCTTCCGGGTGACCACGCCCGAGGTCATGGACGTGGTGCGGATGGTGCTGTTCGGGCAGGTCGGCCGCGAACTGGTCGGGCTGATCAACGCGCACGGCCCGTACGCCGTCGGAATCTCCGGCGAGGACGCCGGGCTCTTCACCGCCACCCGCCGCACCGTGCTGGTGGACGGCGAGGCCACCGACATCGGCCTGGTCGGCGACGTCACCGAGGTCAACCCCGACGCCGTCCTCGACCTCATCGACGCGGGCCGCATCCCGGTGGTCTCCACCATCGCCCCCGACGCCGACGGCGTGGTGCACAACATCAACGCCGACACCGCCGCCGCCGCGCTCGCCGAGGGCATCGGCGCCGAGAAACTGGTGGTCCTCACCGACGTCGAGGGGCTCTACACGAACTGGCCGGACCGCTCCTCGCTCATCACCGAGATCGGCGCCGCCGCCCTGGCCGCGCTGCTGCCCGGCCTGGACGCGGGCATGGTCCCCAAGATGGAGGCCTGCATGCGCGCCGTGCAGGGCGGCGTCCCGACCGCGCACGTGATCGACGGCCGGGTCCCGCACTCGGTGCTGCTGGAACTGTTCACCGGAGAAGGAATCGGCACCATGGTGACCCCCGAGGAGACGATATGAGCTCGGCCGACCTGCAGGGCCGGTGGAACACCGCCCTGATGAACAACTACGGCACCCCCAAGATCGCGCTGGTCCGCGGCGCGGGCGCGGTCGTCTACGACGCCGACGACAACCGCTACCTCGACTTCCTCGGCGGCATCGCGGTCAACAGCCTCGGCCACGCACACCCCGCCATCCTGGCCGCGGTGACCCAGCAGCTCGGGACGCTCGGCCACGTCTCCAACCTGTACGTCAGCGAGCCGGTGATCGAGCTCGCCGAACGGCTGCTCGCCCAGTTCGGCGAGGGGCGCGCGTTCTTCTGCAACTCCGGCGCCGAGGCCAACGAGGCCGCGTTCAAGATCGCGCGGTTGACCGGGCGGCCGAACATCGTCGCCTGCGAGGAGGCGTTCCACGGCCGGACCATGGGCGCGCTGGCGCTCACCGGCCAGCCCGCCAAGCGGGAGCCCTTCGCGCCCATGCCGCCCGGCGTGCGGCACATCCCGTACGGTGACGCCGCCGCACTGGACGCCGCCGTCGACGAGCACACTGCCGCCGTCGTGCTCGAACCGATCCTCGGCGAGAGCGGCGTCATCGTCCCGCCCATCGACTACCTCGCCAAGGCCCGCGAGATCACCTCCCGGCGCGGCGCCCTGCTCATCCTGGACGAGGTGCAGACCGGCATCGGCCGCACCGGCGCCTTCTACGCCCACCACACCGCGGGCATCGTCCCGGATGTCATCACCCTGGCCAAGGGCCTCGGCGGCGGCCTCCCCATCGGCGCCGTCCTGGCCCGCGGCGCCGCCGCCGACCTGCTCCAGCCGGGCGCGCACGGCACCACCTTCGGCGGCAACCCCGTCTGCGCCGCCGCCGCCGTCGCCGTGCTGCGCACGATCGACGAGGAGGGGCTGCTCGCGCACGTCGAGTCGGTGGGCAAGCGGCTCGTCGACGGCATCGAGCTGCTCGACCACCCCGAGGTCGACCACGTGCGCGGCGCCGGGCTGCTGCTCGGCATCGGGCTGAAGCGGGGTATCTCCGGCTTGGTCGAGGCCCGCGCCCGCGAGGCCGGCTACCTGGTGAACGCCCCCAAGCCGGACACCATCCGGCTCGCCCCGCCGCTCGTGCTCACCGAAACCCAGGCGGACAGCTTCGTCGCGGACCTACCTGCGATCCTGGATGCCGCCGCCGCCGATGCCGAGGAGGAAGCGTGATGTCGGAATCTATCGAGGGCGGGTCGGTGACGCCGATCGGCGCCGCCGCCTCGGCTGCCGGCATCGCTTCCGCGGCGGGGAGCATGTCGGCCGCAGGCTCCGCGACCGAGGCAGGTGCCGTGCCTGCCGCCGGTCTCCGCCACTTCCTCCGCGACGACGACCTCACCCCTGCCGAGCAGGCCGAGATCCTCACGCTGGCAGCGAACCTCAAGACCGCGCCGTTCTCCCGCAGGCCGCTCGATGGCCCGCGCGGCGTCGGCGTGATCTTCGAGAAGAACTCCACCCGCACGCGGTTCTCCTTCGAGGTCGGCATCGCCCAGCTCGGCGGCCACGCCGTCGTGGTCGACGGCCGCGACACCCAACTCGGCCGCGAAGAGACCCTCGCCGACACCGGCCGCGTCCTCTCCCGCTACGTCGACGCCGTCGTCTGGCGCACCTTCGCCCAGGCCCGCCTCGAGCAGATGGCCGCCGCGGCGAGCGTCCCGATCGTCAACGCCCTCTCCGACGAATTCCACCCCTGCCAGGTCCTCGCCGACCTGCTCACCCTGCGCGAACGGTTCGGCACGCTCTCCGGCCGCACCCTCGCCTACTTCGGCGACGGCGCCAACAACATGGCGCACTCCCTGCTCCTCGGTGGCGTGACGGCCGGGCTGAACGTGGTGATCGCCGCCCCCACCGGCTTCGTCCCGGCGCCCGAGGTGGTCGCCGCGGCGACGAAGCGCGCCGCCGAGACCGGCGCGAGCGTGCTCGTCACCGACGACCCGATCGCCGCCGCCACCGGCGCCGACGTCCTGGTCACCGACACCTGGACCAGCATGGGCCAGGAGAACGACGGCCTCGACCGCATCGGCCCCTTCCGCCCCTTCCAGATCAACGCCGCCCTGCTCGCGCTGGCTGCTCCCGAAGCCGTTGTCCTGCACTGCCTCCCCGCCCACCGCGGCGAGGAGATCACCGACGAGGTCCTCGACGGCCCGCACAGCGCCGTCTGGGACGAGGCCGAGAACCGCCTGCACGCCCAGAAGGCGCTCCTCGTCTGGCTCCTGGAGAAACAGGCCCGACAGTGAGCGTTCCCCGAAGCCAGTCCGGCCGGGGCCCCGCCATCGCGCGGACCCGGGCCGGACGGCAATCCCGCATCATCGAACTCCTCGCCGCCAATCCCGTCCGCAGCCAGGGCGAACTCGCCGCCCTGCTCGCCGCCGAGGGCATCGAGACCACCCAGGCGACGCTCTCCCGCGACCTCGACGAGCTCGGCGCCGTGAAGCTCCGCGCCGCCGACGGGGGAGCGGGCGTCTACGTCGTCCCCGAGGACGGCAGCCCCGTCCGCGGCGTCACCGGCGGCACCGACCGCCTCTCCAAACTCCTCGGCGACCTGCTCGTCTCCACCGACGCCAGCGGGAATCTAGCGGTCCTCCGCACCCCGCCTGGCGCCGCGCACTATCTCGCGAGCGCGCTGGATCGCGCGGCGCTGCCGTGGATCGTGGGGACGATCGCCGGGGACGACACGATCGCGGTCATCGCCCGGGAGCCGCTTACCGGGGCCGAGCTGGCGGCAAAGATCGAAGAGCTGGCCTGATCGCCACCGGCTGAGCTGCTCGCAATGCGCAGGTACGATCTGACAGCGATAGAACAAGGGGGGCGTAAATGAGCGATCTGGTACTAGATCCGGGCCGAGCCCGGGAATTGGCCGATTCCGTACGCAGAATCGGCGACAGTATTCGTGAGCTGAATCCGCTGGCCGACGGCGTCGAGGCAGAGCCGACTCTACAGTCGGCCGAAATAGGCCGAGTCGTCGATGCGACTGCGACCGCATTGGAAAAGGTGATCACCTACCATGCGGATCGCTTGCTCGAATTTTCTGACCTCACCAACCGTGCCGTCGACAACTTCCTGCAGCAAGAGGCCGCCGGTGCGGCCGGGATCGATGGGACAGTGCCGCGGTGAGTGGGGGAGGATACGTCGACGCGATTACTGTCCCGGCGGTTCTGGGCTGGGATCCACGTCCCGCCCTTCGCGTGGCCGACAAACTCAAAGAGAAAGCGCAAGAGCTCGATGCGCTGACGCACAGTGCCGCTGTGGCCATCGACAACTCGTACGACTTCTGGACGGGCGCCGCCGGCGACGCCGCACGCATCCGCGCTGCCCAGGATCGGGACAACGCACGCCGATCGAAGGAAGTGATGGTCGGCGTCCAACAGGAGATCTACAAGCAGATCGCCTCCCTGATCGGTTACATCGATGTCATCAGAGAGAAGAAGGCCGAGGCGGAGGAGTCCGAGTACGACCTCTTTGTTCGTGACGACGGCGGTGTGGATTCCCGCATGTCCAACCTCGAAGTTCTGGCTTCTTTCGGCCCCGCCGGTCTGACGGAGAAGGAGGGCTACGAACAATTCCTGACCTTGACGATCAGATCGGCTCTGCGGCGAATTCAAGAGACGGACGAGGAGGGGGCCGAAGCCATCAGGCGCTGGCTGGAAGAACTGGCCGACGATGTCCAGCGAGGAGCGACCGCTCAACCGGTCGACCCAGAACTCGCCCGAATCCTCGCCGAGTATCAGGTCTCGCCGTCCGACGACGGGGCGCAACTGTGGCCCTCCGGCACGCTGCTCGACAGCATTCGGACACTCGATCCGTCGTTCCAGCCGACGCTGATGACTCCCGAGGAGGCGTCCCTGCTGGGTCTGATAGCAGCGCAACCGGACGGTGCCAAGGAAATCTACGATTTCTTCGACATCAGATCGCAGGCCGAAGAGGCGGCACGATCGGCATACCCGGACCCGACGGCGGAAGCAGACGGCCACGGTGACGCCTACCGCCACATGTATTGGAACGCGCTCATGACGCAACGCTACGGCGAGGAATGGACAGCCCAGTTCGCCTCGTCGCATGAAGGGGTCGGTGGTAACGCTCCCGCTCGAGAAGCCATGGACCTCTACAACAATCAGCTCGGCCGACAGGTTGCCACGGAGAATCCCGATGCGTCTCCGGAGGAACTCGGGAGACTCGTCCAGCAGAAGATCGACAGCGGTGAGGCGATCGTCGTCAACGGTGATCGGCAGATCGAATGGAGCAACCGGGTGGGTGTCGGACAGACTGAATCGCCTTCCCCCGTCGACATTCCTCTCCCGGGAGCGAATTGAGATGCGGAAGCTTGTCACGACAGGGATCGCGGTGACCGTAACAGTGCTGTCGGTGGCCTGTGGAAGCAGCGACCCCGCTCCCGTGTGCAGCGGGAGCTTCGCTGTGGATTCGCCCGCGGAGCCCCTGGGGTCTTCGGTGGCTCTGGAACGGACCGTTCGGGAACTCTCGTCCATGAGTGGGCCGGTATCGATGGCCGAAGTGACCGCCGCCGCCGGTTGGAATGCAGATTGGGATCGGATGATCGCTGTCTACGGCGGTTCCGATCCGGAACGAATCAATCGAGCAGCCGAGCTTTCCGGTTACTGCTGGTCGGGGATCCCTGGGTTCGATCGGACCGAGCGACAGCTTCCGGTCTTCTACGTCTTCATTGTGGGAAACACGGCAGTGCAGTCGGTGCGGAGTCACCGGTACGACCAGCTGTTCGACCTGGACTCGGATACTCGGATCCTGCGGCCCGAGTCGATGCTCGAGCCGGTGCCACCGAAGCCGTCGATTCCCGGATCGTTACGAGTGGTGCCTTGATATTGCGGCCTGTCGGCACGGCCCAGCCGCAGACGATCGGGCGCCAAGAGTGATGGTCGATGAGTCGGATCTCGCCCCGATGAAACTCGCCGCAGCCCGCGAGGGCCGGCCGGAGTCCGAGTACTTCCGCGAGGCCTTTCACCTGGCCGCGGTCCGCACTCGCAGGTGGGATGACGCCTGGGACGTTCCGGTTCTCGACTATGGGCACGCGGTAACCACGGAGGAAGTCGACAGCGCCGTGCGTGACGGGATCACCGATTCCGGCTCCGACGCCGGATGATCGTCGTCGGGGACACCTCAGGTCTGGTCGCTGCCTGCAACACCTCCGATCCGGGGCATTCCAACCGCGCGCATGGCGCTACAGCAAGCTGCACGGACAGTCGTCTCGCCGCTCGTGATGGCCGAGCTGGACCTCGCCGACGCGGTCAACGTCTCCGTGGCGGAGCGATATGAGACGGCGGACGTGCGCTGACACTCGCCCGTCGCGATTGTCGTGCGATCACCCCGATTTCAACCATTCCGCCGTTCGCCTGTTGCCCGACGATCTCTGACGGTCGGCGAACCGAAGGTCGAGGATCATCGAAGGTCCATGAGCAGCACATTTAGCAGGGACTCCTCGTGCACGACGAGCCCGGTGCGGTGCATGATCGGTGCGAGTTCGGGATCCCATGGAGTCGGTGCCTGCTGACCGGTGAGCGGGAGCCGATGCACGCCGGAGTCGATGGCGGCGAGGTAGTCGTCGGCGGACATCCGCCACGGCTCGGCGCCGATGGCATGCAGCCGGGCGGCGATGCCGATGCCGGGCCAGTCGAAGTCGCCGTGGTAACGGATGCGGACACGTTCGGCGAGCGCGATGCCGGCAGCGGACGGATTGCCGCTGAAGCAGACGAGCGGCGACGGTACTGCGCTCTCTGCCGCGCGCTGGAGAACCTGCGGGTTCTCGCACGCGGCGACGGCGACATCCGGGGCGGTCAGCGGGATGGGGTAGGCGGAGAGTTCAGCGAGTGTGAGGTGGGTGACCAGGCCCAGCTCGGTACGGGTGCGGAGCATCACCGACCACTGATCGCGCCCGGGCGGGCGCAGCCCCCAGGTGAGGACGGTGCCGGAGACCGCGTCGACGGTGATGCCCGCGAGCTGCCACAGCGTGCTGCGGTCGCGGGGGGTGAGCGGGTCGGGCCGGTCGAAGGCCAGGCTCAGAGCGCGGATCGCCAAGCGGCCTGCGAGCCGGTCGCTGTCCAGCGCGTGTGCGTCACCGGCCACGTCGGTGGCCAGCTGGCCGAGCATCCGAGGCGGCTGCCGCTGGTCCAGCGCGAGCGCCACAGCGTTCGCGGCGGTAGCGAATTCGGCGTGCTCGGGAGCGGCGGCGCGCAGCAGCAGACCGGTGCTGCGCAGCCACTGCTTCCACGCCTCGGCCCAGGGCGCCGCCGCCAGGCCGGTGTCCTCGAGCACCCGCTCGACCTCGGTCCACAGCGCGCTCACGGTGTCCCGGCGAGCCAGCCGCTCCGAGGGGCGATCGCGCAGCGGGCCGCCGGTCAGCTCGGCGAGCACGGTGACCAGCCCGGTACCGGCGGCGCTGTGCCGCAGCGCCGCGTCGAGTTCGGAGATCGACACGGTGCGCCTGCCGGGGGCCACCCGGCGCCCGAGCAGACCTGAAATTCGCTCCGCCGCGTCGGAATCGAGATCCGCCCGGACCGTGCCGGTGATGGCGTGACCGGTGCGTTCCAGCCGTTCGCGCAGTTTCGCCCAGAATTCGTCCAGGCTCGGTGCGGCGAGGAATTCGCGAGCACGCGGCGGGAGGGCCATCAGCGGCTCACCGTGGCGAGGAAGTGTTTGTTGCGTCCGTCCCAGTGGATGTGGGTGGGGACGACGCAGCTGTCGCCCATCCGGCGGATCTCGTAGATGTCCAGCGCGGGCACCTCGGGGACGGTACCCCACAGCGCGTGGCCGGTCATCACGAAGTCGATGTCCAACCGGACCAGCAGCCCCATGAGCTCGCCGATCGCCCGCTCGTCGACCTTGGCGAAGGCGTCGTCGAGCAGGACGAGGCGCAGTGCGCCCGCGGCATCGGGGAGCCCCGAGAGGTAGCCGTCGGCGGCTGCGAAGAGCGTCACGTACGAGACGAAGCGGGTCTCGCCCTGGGAGATCTTGGCGCGCCGCGAGATCTTCCTGGTCTGCCCCTGCTCCGGGCCGAGGATGGTGACCTCGACCGCGTGCCAGGAGCGGTAGTCGAGTGCTTCCCGCAGGTGGGCGGCGTACCCGGCGGCGGCGTCGGCGGCGTGCAGCCGCTCCACCCGCGCCCGGACCAGCGCGACCAGCTCCTCGCTGTCGTCGTCCGGACGCAGTTCGTCAGCCTTGCCGACGAGCTCCATGAGCCTGCGCAGCTCGGGGTCGGCGTCGTTCAGTTCCCAGCGGAGCCGCACGCCGATGTTGTGACTGGTCCTGGTGTGGACCAGGCTGGCATTCATCGCGTCGACGAGCTGCCCGGCCTGCAGCACGCGGCGGCGCAGCTCGTCGGTGACATTGCCGAGGATGAACTCGGTGAAGACCTCGCGTTCCCGCTCGGTCAGCGCGGTCCGGCCGCGCTCGACCTTGTCGGTGAGGTGCGCCAATACCGCGGGGAGGTCGTGGTGGTGCTCGGCGCCCTCGATGTGCACCAGGATCACGCCGGGCCCGTCGATCTGCGAGATGTCGAGCTGACCCGAGGTGTCGGCGCCGAAGCGGGCGAGTGCGTTTCCCAATTGCGCGTCGGTCGTCGCCTTGTGACCGCTCAGGCGGGCGATGATCGCGTCCGCGGTGTCGACGCAGGCCGCCGCGTCCTGCAGGTCGGGAATCGGGGCGAGCGCGGTATCGGTCGCGGCGGCGGTCAGTCCGGGGAGCCGCAGCCGCGCGTCGAGGAGTTCGGCCGCCCGGCGCAGCGCCGCGGCGCCGTCGCGCACGGCCACCTCGGCGAGGCGGTGGTCGGAGGTGGCCTGGACCTTCCTGTTGCGCGACTCGTCGCGGCGGGCGGTCGCCGCGCCGAGCTTGACTCGCGTGCGCCCGAGTTCACCTTCGCTGTTCGCAATCTCGGCGTTCAGCTGCTGCAGCGGGAGCTCGAGCGCTTCCCGGCGCGCCTCCAGCTTGACGGCTTCGCGTTGCCACAGGTCGCGCCCGTGGGCCGCGGTCGCCTCGTCCTCCGCCCGCTGGGTGCGGCTGTCGAGGAGCCGCTGGTAGGCGCTGCCCGCCGCGGTACGTTGCCGTTCGGCGTCCCGGCAGCTCCGCTCCAGCGCGGCGCAGGCGGCGCGAGCGGTCTCGCACCCATCGCGCGACCGGAGGAGGTCGTCGAGCTCGGCGGGGAGACCGAATCCCTCGCACAGCGCGCGGTGTTCGCGCTCGGCCGCGCTCCATGCCGCACGGTGCGCGGTGGCGTCCGCCCTGGCGGTGACCGCTTCGGCGCGCAGCCGGCTCGCGTGGCCTTCCTGCGTTCGCGCGTGCTGCCTGGCGGCCACCAGTTTCTGCGAGCGCGGTGCGTTGCGTACCAGGCTGTCCAGCTCATCGCGGCGGCCACGCAGCTCCAGCTCTTCGGTCTCGAGTTCCTCGATCGCGGCGGCGATCTCATCCAGCTCGCGCTCGATCTCGAGCAGTTCGGCGCGGCGCGCCGCGGCTCTGGCGGTGGCACCGATGTGGCGTGCAGCGGGCGGGTGGTGCCTGCCGCTGAGCATGCCGTTGCGCCAGCTGCCATTCCCGGCGATGGCGGTCACCGCGTCCGGATCCCGCCACCCGACCGCGGCCAGAATCTGCTCGACCGCGGTGGTCGCCTCCGGTGCGGCGGGATCGGGCCGCAGTACCAGGGAGAGCGGTGTGGTGGCGGCCTGCCGGCCCGCGCGCAGCAGGACTTCGCCGTCGTCGGCATGCAGTTCGCCCTCGGTGGTGCAGTAGGCGGTCAGCAGCCCGGCGGCGAGCAGCGCGCCCTCGATTCCCGCGCGCTCGGATTCGTCCGTTTCGTCGCGGAAATCGATAGCCCGCCAGAGCGGAATGCCGCGGCCGGTGGATTGCCACGGCGCCGCCGGTGGTTCGGGGTCCTCGGCGGCCAGCAGCCGCACTCGCCGCTCCCGCAGCGTCCGCATGCCGACGCGGTGCCGCTCGACCTGGAGCGTGATCGCGGCCGAGCGCCCGACGAGCTCGTCCCTGACCGGCTGCGCGAACTCGGCCGCCAGAGTGTCCAGCGCGGTGAGCTGCGCATCGTCGGCATCGCCGCAGAGCGCCTCGGGATCGGCGAGTAGCGCGGCGAGGACGGGGTGCGCGCGGTCCACCTTCGGCAGCAACCGGGTGGTGCCCGGTGCGGCGAGCCAGTCGCGCCAGCCGCGGTTGATCTCGACGGCGAGCTGATCCCTGGCCGTGGCGTCGGCCTCAGCCCGCGCCGCCGCCTGGTCGGCGCTGTCCTCCCGGTCCGCGGCGACATCCTCCAGACCTCGGATCCGGCGGTGCTCGTCGTCGAGCCGCCGTGCCTCCCGCACCCGCCTGTCGGCCTTGTCCCGCCGGTCGGCGGCCGCCCGGTGCGACGCCTCCGCACCCGCCCGCGTCTCGGTGAGATCGCCGGGGACGAGCGTGCATACCGCCGCCCGCGGGCGGGTGATCGGGATCGGCGCCTGGTCGAGGGAGTCCATGACGGCGTCGATGGTCTGCTCCTCGCCGGTGGATTCCACCCCGATCGAGCCGGGCAACCTGCCGTGCGGGAGATCGGCGGCGGTGAGCGCGGCCATCGCCTCCCGCAGTGCCGCGCCCGCGTCGGCTGCGGCCTCGCGCAACCCCGTCGCGGCGTCGGCGTACCGCTGCGCGGCGGCCTCCTCGGCCTTCCGCGAACGCCGCGCGGTGCCGAGGCCCTGCTCCGCCCCGTTACGCAGCGCGGCCACCGTCGACTCGTACTGCTCCAGGTCTTTCAGGTCGTCGAAGAGCGGACGTTCACGCAGCGCGGTGATGGCGTCCTGCAACTCGGCCTCGGTCGCGGTCAGCTCGGTCACCTCGATGTCGGCGGCGCTCTCGGCCGCCTCGAATCCATCGCGCGTACCGGCGAGTTCATCGCGGGTACGCCGGGCTTCGATGAGGCCGGTGGCCGCCGTCCGCAGCGCTGCGGCGCTCTGGGTGAGCACGCCGGCGGCATACCCGCGGTATAGACCGCGTGGAAGCGCCTGACCTGCTCCAGGGTTCCGGCCAGCTGCTCCTGCGCCAGCCGGGTGGCGGTCAGCCCGTCCAGCCTTTCGCCCGCCGCTTCCAGGGTCCGCTCGTTCAGCGGTGGCAGCGCGTCGGAGAGGATCTGCGGGAGCTTGCCCTCGTCGATCCGGTTGCCGACATCGGGGGAGCGCAGCGTGTGCAGCAGTTGGATCAGCCCGGTGAACCGGTCCCGGTCACCGTCGCCGCGCAGCCCGAACACCCGGGCGCGGACGTGCTCCCGATGCTGCTCGGCGTCGGTCAGCGCGTCGGCGCCGATCAGGTCGCGCAGCCGTTCCCTGGAGAGCACCTGCCGGTCGTCGAGCAGCGGCAGCTCCGCGCCGACCCGTTTGCCGGTGACGAAGAACTGCACCTCCGAGCGGTGTGCCGATGCGCTGTACCTGATGTGCGCGCCGAGCGTGAGATAGCCGTCGGGGCGCGCGAGCTCGAGCCACAGGTACCCGATCCGATTGGTCTGGCCGCGGGCGCCGGTGCGCATCAGTTCGTCGAGGCTGACCTTCTGTGAGCCGGTCGCGTCCATCCGCCGCCGGTCCGCGTCGAACAGGAACGGCAGCAGCATCTCCAGTGCCCGCGACTTCCCGGAGCCGTTCGCGCCGCGCAGGATGAGCCTGCCACCGGAGATGGCGAACTCGGTGTCCAGGTAGTGCCAGACATTGACGACGCCCGCGCGGACGAGCCGCCAGCGCTCCTCGAAGTGTTTGACCGGAGTGGCGTTCACGGCGATTTCTCCCCCTGCACCTCGAGGGTGAGCTGCGTGGTCACGGTGATCCGCGGCCGATACCGATGGGCGGGCGGTAGCAGTCGTAGCCCGCCGTCGTGCCGTTCGGCGAGAGACAGCGACCGCAGCAGCTCGACGATATCCTCGCGGAGCCGGTCCGGAGCCGCGCCGTACTCGGCCTTCCAGATCCGCCGGTGCCGCTCGATCAGCGTGCCGAGCACGGTATCGACGAGATCGAACGGGAAGTACTCGCCGTCGCCCCGATCGGCGAGCTCGCCGATGAGCAGCAGCGCGGCCTGCTTGACGGTGCCGGGGCCGGGAAAGGCGATATCGCCCAGTGCGTCGGCCGGGTCGTAGGCCAGCGCGCCCTCGGCCCTGACCTCGAGGGTGAGGCCGAAGTTGTCGTTGAGCAGTCGGGCGAGCTCGTTCCGTTCCTTGGAGAGCACGCCGAGTTCTTCCTGGCTGAGGTGCTCACGCAGCACCGCAGGATTCTCCGTGAGCCTGCGCCGCAGCCGCTGGCGGGGCGCCCCGGCATCCGGGGCGAGCACATCGCCGGGGCGAACCGCCGGGCCGATCGAACGGACCAGGATGTGCGGCAGCAACGGCCTGCACACCGTCAGCAGCCCCTCGCCGTCCTGGCTGTCACCCCACTGCGCGACGGTGCCGTCGGTCTCGGTCAGCACACCCCATTCGATGAGCACCCCGAGCGCGGCCACCAGCCGCCTGCGCCCGGGCAGCCCGTCGGAGAGCGCGATCTGCTGTTCGGCGGCGTCGGCACGGATCTGGGCGACCAATTGCGAGATCAGGATCTGCTCCCCGACACCGGGGGCCAGCAGTGCCGCGCAGGCCAGCGCGACGAGCGTGTAGGTCGCGGCGTCCAGCGGCATCCCGCTGCGACGCGCGAGATTGCGCAGCGGGGCGTCGGCTTCCGGCGGTGACTTGGCCAGCCGCGCGAATCCCGGCTCGACGACGAGCTGGTAGCCGAGCTGGGTGCCGAACATCGTGCGCAGCGCTGCCGCGTGGCGCCGGATCAGCGCGAGCGAATCCGGGGCACGCGCCGCCGTCACGATCGGCGTCTCCAGCAGGACGCGGGCGGCCTCGCGCACCGCGGCCGCCTCGTACGACCGGGTGCCGAGCGACTGGGCCCGGCCGGTGTCGCCGGTCATCGGGCCACTCGCAGACCCGTGGCGCCGCCCGCCTCCGCCACCGGTCGGACGGAGAGCGTGTACCCGTCGACGGTCAACGTGCCGTCCGGGGATTCCACCCGGGTGTGCCCGCCCGCCACGGCCGCGACCACCAGCCCCAGGTCGTGGTCGACGAGGATGATGTCGTCCGGGAAATCCGTGCGCACCGCCAGCAGCCTGGCCAGCAGGTCGAGGAGGACCGTGCGGGCCGCCGCCGAGAGCCTCCCGCCGTCGAGATTCCCGCAGGCGAGCAGCTCCGCGGCGGCTTCGCGGTGCCGCTGCGCCTCGGCGCGGGCCGCGGCCTCGACGATCCTGCGATCGGCGCTGGAATCGGGGACCCGCGACACCCGGCCGCGCGACACCCGGTTTCCGCGCTCGCGCAGCGAGACCGGAACCTCGATGGGATTGGCGGCGCTCCACGATGTCGTGGGCGACACCCGCGGATCGGGTTCGTCCGGGCCGAGACCGAGATGCCTGGTCGGCCAGGCACCGAAGGCCGCCGCGAACAACCGACTCGCCTCGTCGTCCGCGGAGTGCTCGAGCCAGTTCGCCAGGCGCAGCAGGTCGGCGCGGCGCGAGTACCCGGTGCGGGACGAGTCGAGAATGCGCTTGGCATTGGCGATCAGCTGTCCGAGCGCCTGACCGGCGGCGTTGCGCAGCTGCCCCGGTCCCGAATCCGCCCCCGAATACCATTGGTGCAGCTGCGTCCAGTCCGTGCGCGATCGGCCCGCCGAGCGCTCGACCGCGACCTCATCGCCGAGGCTCAGCCCCGGCAGCGCATCGAGGACGGCAAGCAGCTCGTCGATCCGGGGCAGCACCCGGTCGAGCGCACGGGCGATCAGCGGAGCATGCCGGTTGACATCGGCATTGATCAGGTCGACGTAGTCCAGCAGCAGCTCTTTGAACCGGGAGTACTCGTCGCCGCCAAGGTCGAACCGGGAGAGCACGCCGGACAGGTAGGCATAGAAGTCGGTGACGCTCGCGGTGAACAGCCGCTGGTTGTTGAAGATCGTCGTCACGATGCCCGCCAGGCGCTCGTCCCGCTCCGCGCTCGCGGCGGTGTCCAGCAAGCCGGGGATCCCGGCGAGCGCATCCGCGATCCGGCCGAGCAGCTCGCGGGCGACCTCGCGCGCCCCATCGGCGGTGGCCATGATCTCCAGCGCGCTCCGGTGCACCCGGCCACCGAGAGTGGAGACCTGGTAGCGCGAGCGCGCCCGCAGGTACTCGGCCACCGTGCCGACCCGGGCGTCCCGCAGCGACGGAATCAGATTCCCCCAGCGGACGAGCTGTTTGCAGCGGACCTCCACGAGCTCGGCGGGCAGCGGGGTTCCCGTCGCAGCCAACTGCTCGGCCACCGCCGCCGCCGACATGTCGGCGAGTAGCGACGCCGTGAACAGCGACATGATCGCGAGGTAATCGCCGCGCTCCTCCGCAGCCAAGTAGCGGAACAGGTCGAGGTTCGCCACCCCGCCCGGTTCCGGCTCGGACTGCGAACCACCCCCGTCGCGCATGCCGACCACGATAGAGCCGGGCACCGACATCGTGTCGAGGTACGCGGAGTCATCCGACCGCGACCGGCTGATCGCGTTGACAAGACAAGATCGTGCACGGAAGGGTGAGAGGCGCTGTCACCGCTGATTCAGCGGTGGAAGTTCGGGAGGGAAAGGTTTCATCGGGGTGGATTCACGTACTGTTCGTCACCGTCCCGGCATCGCGGAGCACTGATGATGGCGACCCACGGATTTTTCAACCATTACGACGATCCCGACGAGTTCTGGGACGAGGAACCGATCGTCCGGCAGCCTGCGAAAGGCCCGCTGCCGCCACCGACCGATGTCTCGAGCGCGCCTGCCGCAGTCGACCGGCCGATGCCGGCAGAAGCCGGGCTGCCGACGCGAATCGACGATCGTGCCGATAATTCGCCTCGAATCGGGTCATCCTCGGTCGCCATGGAGCTCGACGCAGATTTTCTGCCGGTCCATATTCGGCTCGCACCCGAGTGGAGCCGTTCCGTCGCCCACCTGGAGGTCGGAGCGGAACTCGTCGCGGCCTACCGAGGCGCGGTGTCGGAGCGCCTCGACACGCTGCATGCCGCGCGTCGTATGCCCACCCCGCAGGAAATCTCGGCATCGGCGGTGCCCGACCACCGCACGCGCATGATGCTGTTGCTCGAGACCGAGACGTGGGAGCAGTACAGCGCGCTCACCAGCATCATGGTCGCCACCGGCCGATACGAGGCACATGGTCGTGCCGTGGCCGACGGGCGGTACGCGGTCACGATGTCCGCGCACGGCTGGTACCTGGAAACGATCGAGGTCCAGGCCGCCTGGGGAGCAAGCGCACATCCCGACCGGATCGTCGACGAACTGCTGTTCTGTGCCGACGGTATCCGGTCACAGCGAACCCGATACACGGTGCGCGGCGACTACTCCCGCCTCACCGACGCCGACCTCGAACATCATCTGCGTGATCACCGCCGACAACTCCTGGGGGGATTGGTGAACAACAATGACCGATGAGCTCAGGGTCTCATTGAACAAAATGAGATCCGCTGTCACGGAATGGAACGAAGCGGCCGCGGATCTCCAGTCGGGCGTGGACATGGCGTCGAAGCTGGAGATCACCGAGGGCGGGGCGGGGACCTTCGCGGCCGCCCTGGCCCAGTACCAGCCCACCCCCGGGTATTTCCGCGACCGTCTGCAGGAGGGGGCCACTGTGCTGCGGGATATCGCCACCGTGCTCAAGGAAGCGTGCGATCAGTACGAGGCCGAAGAGCTCAACAGTCAGGCCACGTTCCAGCGGCTACAGGGGGGCGCATGAGCCCCACGGACACGCTCGATGCCAAAGGCACGCTCGAGCGCCACATCATATTCATCCGCTCCAAGATGAGCGAGATCGATGACCTGCCCGCGAAGGTCGACACCTACGCCGGGCACGTAGTCAAGGCCATCAGAACTCAGGCGAACGTCGGATTTCTCGCGCTCAATGCGGTCTCGCTGGGCTTGGTCGGCTTCGCGGCCGAAGAACTGGTCGACAAAGTGTGGGAAGAGCGGGACAAGGTCAATGCCGCCGTCCGAGCGACGTCGGCGACCTTGAAGAAGATCGATCCCGATCTCGAGGTTCCGATCAACTTGATCACGGTCGCGAACGAATGGCGCAACTTCAAAGGGTTCATCCAGGCTGCCGATGCGCATTTCGACTACACAGCACTGGGTGCGGAGTGGCAGGGCAAGGCCGCTACCCGATACGTCGGAATGCGCGCGCAGCAGGCGAAGGCATTCGCGAACCTGCCTGGCGTCTGTGAGGAAATCGCGGAAAGCCTCGAAAATGTCGCGAGGGCTGAAATGGCACTCTACGGAGAGCTTGCGACAAAATCTCAGGAGCTCGTCGAGAAAGTCACCGAGATAGTGACGGACTTCACCAAGGCTGTGTTCAACTTGCCCTGGGGTCCCATCTCGTCACTCGCCGATCTCGCCACCGCGGCAGCGGCGATCAACACCTTCGTCACCGGTGTCGTCACGTCGATGGCAGACAGCGCGGTCGACAACATGATCGAAGGGAACCGGATCGCGCAGAACACGTCGATCCAGGTGGGGCTACCGAACAACCACTGGCCGCCCGCCGTCCAGAAGGAGGTTTATGCGCCGGACGGATCGACGCCGCTCGACGATCTGCGTGGCGCCATTGCCGACGGAACCACCCTGGACGGGGACAAGTCCGACTGGGAAATCGGCAATACGACGGTGGCCGCACCGTGATCCGACCTACTGTGCGCGTAGTTCTGATCGCGGTGCTCTTCCTTCTCCCGATATTCGGGTGCTCCTCGCCGCCGCCGCCGTCCGCGGTGCCGCCCCCGATGGCGAAGACAACGACGATGACGCGAGGCGAGGTGTGTTCCGCGTTGAAAGAGTTCTTCGCCGAAGAACTTCACGCACTCTCTGTCCGGACCAGTACATCGCCCGGAGACGAGTCCGAGGAAGTCTTCGTCAGCGGGATCTGCAAAGTCGAGCAGGGAAGCGAACCGGTCGGCCGGGTGGAGTTGCGGCACACCTCCGAAGACGTCGACCCGACCGAAGGTGTCCCGGGCTTCGAACCGAGCACCGTCGACGGCGTGCCCGTGTGGATTCGGGATCGCACCGCCCACCCGGACAACCCGTCCACTCAAGTGCGCTTCGCGACCCGCGTCGACCGATGGAATGTCCGTCTGTTCATCGAGAACGAGACCACGAACACCGCGACCGGGCCATTGCGCCTGACCGACGAGAACAAGCGGGAGGCCGCTCGATTCCTCGTCGACCTGGGTAGGCGGTTGTCTGGTTAGCTGAGCGGACAACCCCACGAACTGCAGCGAACACCCAGGTGCGCTGGTATTTGCTGACCGGTGAGCAACGGTCGGTGTGCACCGGAATCGATGGTGGCAAGGCAGTCCTCGGCGGATATGCGCCGCAACTGGGCGCCCGCAGGCAGCCGGGCGGCGATGCCGATGCGGGCCAGTCGAAGGCGCCGTGATAGCGGAGCCGGACAGCCGAACCCCGCTCTTTGCTTCGACCGGGCGGACGGCGAGCGTGTACCCGTCGATGGTCACCGTGCCGTCCAGGGATTCGACCCGGGTGCGGCCACGGCGCGAGCAAGTCGGATCTCGATCGCCTGCATGCGGCGATCGAGCAGATCCGTCGGCACGAAGAAGTTTCGCTGCCGGCTGAGCTCCGGGGACGTGCTACCGCGTTGGGGCTGATGTGACCTGCTGCCCGGTACCGCGACAGAGTGCACGAGCTCGCCTCGTGGCCCGATCCGACGATCGAGACCACGGGCACAGGCCAGTGGGTTGTCTGTGCACTATGCTGGCCGCGGACCTTGGGGAGGAGTTCGATGAATCCTGAACTGCCGCAGTCGCAACCCGCAGTTCGGCCGCCGCCGTTTCAGGCGAGGAGCGATCGCGACGTGCTGTCGCCGAATCAGCGGATCGTTTTCCTCGCCGGCTACCTGTTCGTCGGATACGGCCTCCTGGTTGCGGCGACAGTGGTGGGCTATCTCAACTGGCAATCGGATCTCGAGACGTGGTCGGCTGCTGACTCGAGCATTCGAGGTGATTCGCCATCGCTGCTCGAATATCTGTTGGCGTCTGCATCATTCTTTGCTGTCGTCTTCGGGTGCCCGCTCGTCGTGATGATCGCCGTGCTCAAAGGAAAACTGCGAAGTTACGTGATGGACAGGCCGTTTCGAAGCTGACCGGCGCGGTGACGACGGTCCGCCGTCGTGCGCGACACCACCTGCTCGAGCTCGGCGCTGCAGGCCGTGCGGACGGGCGTCTATCGGCAGTTCGCGGGTCGGAAGCCGTCGGTCGCGTCGACCACGATACGGGTCGGTGCAGTTCCGATCGGCGCTCGCGGTCGTCATGTACCCAGCAGCGGGCGGAGGTTTCTCCCGTCGGGGCAGGGGCGCGCCGACAACCGGATCGGATGGGCGCCGGCGGGCTGTACCGCGCG
Source organism: Nocardia sp. NPDC057353 (assembly GCF_042667085.1). Lineage (NCBI taxonomy): Bacteria > Bacillati > Actinomycetota > Actinomycetes > Mycobacteriales > Nocardiaceae > Nocardia > Nocardia sp. NPDC057353. The sequence continues at coordinate 22,906 of NZ_JBHVAK010000038.1, read as the reverse complement.
AAGTTGGTCGACGAACCCGCCCGCGCGACATTCGTCATCACCGCAGTTCACTACTACGGTACGTCCGGCGCAGGCGGGAGACTTCCCTCGGTGATGTTCAGCTCGTACGACGTACTTCGCCCACTCGAATCCGAGCGTCGCAGCGCGCCGAGGTCGACGAGTTCGTTGATGTCGCGGAGGGCGGAGGCCTGGGAGGTCTTGGTGATGATCGCCCATTTGCGGGTGGTCAGTTTGCCGTCGAAACCGTCCAGGACCCGATTGAGCATGTCGATTTGGCGCGGGTTCATCGCTGTCGTGTGCCAGGTCCGCCAGAAGTTCGCTTTCACGAGTGCCGCGTCGATGGTGTGGTGTGCGTCGCTGATCGACTGATGTAATTCGTCGAGAAACCAGAGCAGCCAGCCGGTGACGTCCAGACCGCCTCGTTGCGTCTGTTCGAGGATGGTGTAGTAGTTCTTGCGATCACGTTGGATCTGCGCGGACAGGCTGTAGAAGCGGCGGGGGCTGTGCTCGGATCGGGCGAGGGCGAGATCGCCTATGGCACGGGCGATCCTGCCGTTCCCATCGTCGAAGGGATGAATCGTCACGAACCACAGGTGTGCCAGACCGGCTTTGAGCACCGGGGGTTCGGGGGTTTCCGCGTCGAGCCAGGTCAAGAAGAGGTGCATGTCGTCGTCGAGGCGGGAGGCGGGCGGGGCTTCGAAATGGACACGCTGCCTGCCGTACGGGCCGGAGATCACCTCCATCGGCCCGGTCTCGTCGGTGCGCCAAGCGCCGACGGTGATTCGTGATATGCCGGAGTAGCCGGTGGGAAAAAGGCCTGCGTGCCAACCGAACAGACGTTCCCTGGTCATGGGTTGTTCGTGGTGGCGGGTCGCGTCCAGGATCATTTCCACGACGCCGTCGACTCTGCGGTCGGTCGGGGCCGCCGCTCCGATATCCACGCCGAGTCTGCGGGCGATGGACGATCGGACCGATGCCGCATCGAGCAACTCGCCCTCGATGGCGCTCGATTGCACGACGTCGGCGGTGAGAGCCTCCAGTCCGGTGCGTTCCTGGGTGTCGTCGTCGGCGTGCATGAGCCGGCCGTGGAGGCGACCCTGTGCCAGCGCGACGGCCGCGGTCGGTTTCGCGAGCAGCGCGGCATCGTAGGTGAAGTGCGGCCAGTCGGTGGCCTCCCAGATGTACCGGCGATGCGCCATGAAGCGATAGTATCCGCTATTCGCTTCAGAAACTGACGTGAATAGCGAATCGGCCGTTGCTCCGGTGGCTGCGGCTCCTCGCTGCGGAACAACCCGCCGCAGTACTCTTCCCCGAACACCCCACCCCCGCCGATGAATGGCTTTGCAGACTCATGCATAATCATTTGTAGAGGGCAGACCCCACACAGAAACCTAGGAGCACACACACCATGTCCGATCGCGTCGTACTCGCCTACTCCGGTGGCTTGGACACCTCCGTCGCCATCAGCTGGATCGGCAAGGAGACCGGCGCCGAGGTCGTTGCCGTCGCCATCGACCTCGGCCAGGGCGGCGAGGACATGAACGTGGTGCGCCAGCGCGCGCTGGACTGCGGTGCGGTCGAGGCGATCGTGGTGGACGCGCGGGACGAGTTCGCGAACGACTACTGCCTGCCGACCATCCAGGCGAACGCGATGTACCAGGGCAAGTACCCGCTGGTGTCGGCGATCAGCAGGCCGCTGATCGTGAAGCACCTGGTGGAGGCGGCGAAGTTCCACGGGGCGAGCACCGTGGCGCACGGCTGCACCGGCAAGGGCAACGACCAGGTGCGGTTCGAGGTGGGGATCGGGGCGCTGGCGCCGGACCTGAACGTCATCGCGCCGGTCCGCGACTACGCCTGGACCCGGGAGAAGGCGATCGCCTTCGCCGAGGAGAACAAGCTGCCGATCAGCGTCAGCAAGAAGTCGCCGTTCTCCATCGACCAGAACGTCTGGGGGCGCGCGGTCGAGACCGGGTTCCTGGAGGACCTGTGGAACGCGCCGACCAAGGACGTCTACGACTACACCGCCGACCCGACGGTGAACTTCGAGGCGCCGGACGAGCTCATCGTCACCTTCGACAAGGGTGTTCCGGTGGCCATCGACGGGCGGCAGGTCTCTGTGCTCGAGGCCATCGTGGAGCTGAACGCGCGGGCGGGGCGGCAGGGCGTGGGCAGGCTGGACATGGTCGAGGACCGGCTGGTCGGCATCAAGAGCCGGGAGATCTACGAGGCGCCGGGCGCGATCGCGCTGATCACGGCGCACGAGGAGCTGGAGGCGGTCACCGTCGAGCGCGAGCTGGGGCGGTACAAGCGGCAGGTGGAGCAGCGCTGGAGCGAGCTGGTCTACGACGGGCTGTGGTTCTCGCCGCTCAAGCGTGCGCTGGACGCCTTCGTCGGCGAGACCCAGGAGCACGTCTCCGGTGACATCCGGATGGTGCTGCACGGCGGCAACGTCGTGGTCAACGGGCGCCGCAGCGAGCAGTCGCTGTACGACTTCAACCTGGCCACCTACGACGAGGGCGACACCTTCGACCAATCGCTGGCCAAGGGCTTCGTGCAGATCCACGGCCTCTCCTCGAAGGTCGCCGCGCGGCGCGACCTGAACCAGAAGTGAGCGGCGGCACCAATACCGGCGCGCTCTGGGGCGGCCGGTTCGCCGACGGCCCGGCCGCGGCCATGGCGGCGCTGAGCAAGTCGACGCACTTCGACTGGGCGCTCGCGCCGTACGACATCCGGGCGTCGAAGGCGCACGCGCGGGTGTTGCACAAGGCCGGGCTGCTCTCCGCGCTGGACCTCGACGCCATGCTGAACGGGCTGGACGGGCTCGACGCCGACGTGGCGTCCGGGGCGTTCGGCCCGGCGGAGTCCGACGAGGACGTGCACGGGGCGCTGGAGCGCGGGCTGATCGAGCGGGTCGGGCCGGAGCTGGGCGGCCGACTCCGAGCGGGGCGTTCGCGCAACGACCAGGTGGCGACGCTCTTCCGGATGTGGCTGCGGGACGCCGCCCGCCGCGTCGAGGCGGGGCTGCTGGACGTGGTCGAGGCGCTGGTGGCGCAGGCCGAGGCGCACCCGGACGTGGTGATGCCGGGCAAGACGCACCTGCAGGCGGCGCAGCCGGTGCTGCTCGCGCACCACCTGCTCGCGCACGCGCACCCGCTGCTCCGCGACATCGACCGGCTGCGCGACTTCGACAAGCGCGCGGCGATCTCGCCGTACGGGTCGGGGGCGCTGGCGGGCTCCTCGCTCGGACTCGACCCGGAGGCCATCGCGGCCGACCTGGACTTCCACGCGGCCGCGGCGAACTCCATCGACGCCACCTCGGCGCGCGACTTCGCGGCGGAGGCGGCGTTCGTGCTCGCCATGATCGGGGTCGACCTGAGCCGGATGGCCGAGGAGATCGTCGTCTGGAGCACGCCGGAGTTCGGCTACATCACGCTGGCCGACGCCTGGTCCACCGGGTCGTCGATCATGCCGCAGAAGAAGAACCCGGACGTCTCCGAGCTCACCCGCGGCAAGGCGGGGCGGCTGATCGGCAACCTCACCGGGCTGCTCGCCACGCTCAAGGCGCAGCCGCTGGCCTACAACCGGGACCTGCAGGAGGACAAGGAGCCGCTCTTCGACTCGGTGGCCCAGCTGGAGCTGCTGCTGCCCGCCATCGCGGGGCTGGTCGGCACGCTCACCTTCCACCCGGAGCGGCTCGCCGCGCTGGCCCCGGCCGGGTTCACGCTCGCCACCGACATCGCGGAATGGCTGGTGCGGCAGGGAGTTCCGTTCCGGGTCGCGCACGAGGCGGCCGGTGGGTGCGTGCGGGCGGCCGAGGCGCGCGGGGTCGGGCTGGACGAGCTCACCGACGCGGAGTTCGCGGCGGTCGACCCGGCGCTCACCCCCGCGGTGCGCGAGGTGCTCACGGTGGCGGGCTCCATCGCCTCCCGCGATGCCAAGGGTGGCACCGCCGGGGTGCGGGTGGCGGACCAGCTCGCCGACGTGCAGGCGGAAGTCGCGCGTCTGCGCAAGTAACGGCGAAGTCGCTGGCACGAGCCTGTTTCTTGTCGGACCCTCCCGGTAGAATCGACAGTGTGTTCGAGCGCGATCCAGTGCGTTCGACACTTTCAGGGATGGGAGGGCCCCGTGACCGAATCCGCCACCGCCCGCATCGGAAGCGTCACCGAACTCCGCAGCGCGAGCCACCGCTACCGGCGGCCCGCGCCGGAACCGCTCACGCCGTACGCGCCGCTGTCCCGGCGCCCGCTGCCCGCGGGCAAGCCGCGGCACTGGTACATCACGCACAACCGCAGGCTCAAGGCCATGCGCCTGGCCATCGCGCTGCTCGATTCCGGCACCTACCTGCCGACCCAGGCGAGCAACGAGAAGATCCGGCGCACGGCCGAGCAGGTCGGCATCCGGCCGCCGTCGGACGCCACCTGCCGCATGGTCCGCACCATGCTGCGGTACAGCCGGTAGCGGGAACGACGCCGGCCGGGTGCGCTCAGCGCTACCCGGCCGGTATCCCGCGGGCCCGTCTCCCCGACGGGCGAGTTCTCAGGCCGCCACGGCGGCGGTCAGCTTGTCCAGTTCGGCCTCGGGGTCGGCGACGTCGACCACCAGCCGGGTGTACTCGCCGCCCGCCAGGTCGATGCGGATGGCGCGGCCGGTGAAGGTCGTGTCCCAGAACTCCTTGCGGCCCTTGCCCCGGTAGGTGCCCGCGGCGATCACGCCGGGGAAGAAGGTGCCGGGCGCGCGCACCCACGGCGGGCGCAGGTCCACCTCGGCGGGGGTAATGGCCTCGATATCGGCGACGTCGAGGGTGAGCTGCCCGCGCAGCGCCAGGATGCGGTGTCCGCCGAGCACGTTCAGCGTCACCGTCGACTCGTCCAGCTCCAGCTCGACCATCGAAAACCTCCCGGTTGCGTACCGCGCGATCAGGGTTGATCGCCGTTCGACAACCACTCTGGCCGCGGCTGCTGGCCTCGGCCTGAGCCCAGCCTGTGAGTTCCCCAAGTGTTTCGTTCGTCGATACCGTGATATGCGCATCTCATTATCTGGTAGCCGAGATCCGCCCGCCGGTAAAGCGGGCAGGGAGGAGGGGTCAGGCGAGCGCGACGTCGAGGACGCCTACCAGCCACGGGGTGAAGTCGCCGGGGCGGGCGGCCAGCTCGGCCCGCAGCTCGGCGGGGGCGACCCACCTGACCTCGGCGACCTCGGCGGGGTCCGGCCGCGGCACCTCGTGCGCGAGCGTGCCGGTGAGCACGTGGTCCCACTCGTGCTCGACCCGCCCGGTGCGCTCGTCGTCGGCGCGGTACCGGTAGACGCCGCGCTCGGTGAGCCCGGTGGTCACCCCGAGCTCCTCGATCAGCCGGACGGTCGCGGCGGCCACCACCGGCTCGCCCGGTGCCGGGTGCCCGCAGCAGGCGTTCGCCCACAGCAGCGGGAACCGGGTCTTCACCGCGGCCCGGCGCTGCAGCAGCACCCGGCCGTCGGCGTCGAAGAGCACCACCGAGAAGGCGCGGTGCAGCAGCCCGGGCTGCCGGTGCGCCTCCAGGACCGGGCAGGCGCCGACCGCGCTCCCGGCATCGTCGACGAGTTCGACGGGGAGGGTCTCGCGGTCGGTGGCCGGCTGCTGCGCGGTGTCGGTCATTTCTCCAGCCTATCGGCGAAAGCGGATCACAGCCTGGTCGCACTGGCCGGTGCGTCGCGGGCGTGGGCACATAATGGGTAAGCGATGTGCGAAGCTCGACTGCGCACGTCGGATGCGTGTGAGGGCGGTCACGGTGAGGTACGGCCAGGAGCGATCGTGAATTTCGGTGTGCAGGGAATCGCCGGTTCGGTGCAGCGCCTGATGGCGACGGCACAGAACGGGCTCGAGGTGATCCGCTTCGGCGGGCTGACGCACGACGTGGAGTCGTCGCCCTTCGAGGTGGTCGAGCGCAGACGCATGTACCGGCTCCGGCACTACTTCCCGGACGAGGTCGGCGACGGCCGCCCGGTGGCGCTGCTGGTGCCGCCGCTCATGGTGAACGCCGACATCTGGGACGTGGGCGCCGAGGACGGCGCGGTCGGCATCCTGAACCGCGGCGGGGTGGACTGCTGGGTGGTCGACTTCGGCTCGCCCGCCACCGAGGAGGGCGGCTGGCAGCGCGACCTCGCCGACCACATCCTGGCGATCAGCAGCGCCATCGACACCGTCACCGAGGCCACCGGCAGCGACGTGCACCTGATGGGGTACTCGCAGGGCGGCATGTTCGCCTACCAGACCACCGCCTACCGCTACGGCAAGGGCGTCGAGAGCATCGTGACCTTCGGCAGCCCGGTCGACATCGTCAACGGCATGCCGTTCGGGCTGCCCTACGGCATGGTCTCCGAGGCCGCCGACTTCGTCGCCGACCACGTGCTGAACCGGCTGCCGATCACCGACTCCATGGTGCGCATCGGCTTCCAGCTGCTGGACCCGGTGAAGACCGCCAAGTCGCGGATCGACTTCCTGCGCCAGCTGCACGACCGGGAGGCGCTGCTGCCCAAGGAGCGGCAGCGCCGCTTCCTGAACAGCGAGGGCTGGGTCGGCTACGCTGGGCCCGCCGCGGCCGACCTGCTCAAGCAGTTCGTCGCGCACAACCGGATGATGTCCGGCGGGTTCGTGATCCGCGACCACCCGGTCTCGCTGGCCGAGCTGCGCTGCCCGATCCTGGCCTTCGTCGGCGAGGTGGACGACATCGGCCAGCCCGGCGCGGTGCGCGGCATCGTGCGCGCGGCCCCGCACGCCGATGTGTACGAGGCGACGCTGCTCGCCGGGCACTTCGGCCTGGTCGCGGGCTCGACCGCGAGCAACCGGACCTGGCCGCTGGTGCGGCAGTGGATCGACTGGCTGGACCGCGACCGCACGCTGCCACCGGAGATCGCCCCCATGTCGGAGTACGTGGCGCCGAACACCCCGCGCTCGGCCGCGGCCCGCGCCATCCACACCGCCGGTTCGCTGGTGGAGGCGGGCACCGGCATCGGCAAGGCGCTGGAGAACCTGGCCTCAGGGGCGATGAAGGGCTCGGTCGAGCTGGTCGGCGAGGCCGCGCGGGCGCTGCCCCGGCTCACCCGGCTCGGCACCATCCAGCCGCACACCAGGATCTCGCTGGGCAGGCTGCTCGCCGAGCAGGCGAATCGGGCGCCGAACCGCGACCTCTTCCTCTTCGACGACCGGGTGCACACCAACGAGGCGGTGAACGCCAGGATCGACAATGTGGTCCGCGGGCTGATCTCGGCGGGCGTGCGCCCGGCGAACCGGGTCGGCGTGATCATGGAGACCAGGCCGAGCGCGCTGGCCACGGTCGCCGCGCTCTCCCGGCTCGGCGCGGTCGCGGTGCTGCTCGCCCCGGGCAGCGAGCTGAAGCGCGCGCTCGGGGTGACCGGGGTGCGCACCGTGGTGAGCGACCCGGAGAACCTGCGCCAGGCCGCCGCCACCGGGGCCCGCGTCCTGGTGCTCGGCGGCGGCGCGGACCGCGAGCTGGACATCCCGGCGGGCGGCGACGTCACCGACCTGGAGCAGATCGACCCGGCCACCATCCCGCTGCCCGGCTGGTACTCCCCGGACCCCGGGCTCGCCCGCGAGCTGGCCTTCGTGCTGGTCATCGGCACCGGCGACCGGCTGGAGACGAAGTACATCACCAACCACCGCTGGGCGCTCTCCGCCTTCGGCACCGCCACCTCGGCCGACCTGGACCGCAGGGACACGGTGTACTGCCTGGCGCCGCTGCACCACTCGTCCGGGCTGCTGGTGAGCCTGGGCGGCGCCATCGCGGGCGGCAGCCGGATCGCGCTGGCCCGCTCGCTCGACCCGCACCGCTTCGGCGAGGAGGTGCACCGCTACGGCGTCACGGTGGTCACCTACACCTGGACCATGATGCGCGACATCCTGGACGCCGAGGTCTTCCCGGTCGGGCACCGGCACCCGATCCGGCTCTTCATCGGCTCCGGCATGCCCGCCGGGCTGTGGCGGCGCACGGTCGAGCAGTTCGCCCCGGCCCGGGTGCTGGAGTTCTACGCCTCGATCGAGGGCGACGTGGTGCTGGCGAACGTCAGCGGCGTCAAGCACGGCAGCAAGGGCAGGCCGGTGCCGGGCACCGCGCGGGTGGAGCTGGTGGCCTATGACCCGGTGGCGGAGGAGGTACTGGTCGACGCGGACGGGTACGCCCGGCGCTGCGCGGACAACGAGGTCGGGCTGCTCATCGGCAAAGCCGCGGACAGCGTCGACCTCTCCACCGGCGGGCTGCGCGGGGTCTTCGCCCGCGGCGACTCCTGGATGCCGACCGAGAACCTGTTCCGCCGCGACTCGGACGGCGACTACTGGCTCATGGACCGCCGCGACACGGTGATCCTCGGCAAGCGCGGGCCGGTGTACTCGCAGCCCATCGTGGACGTGCTCAACGACATCGGCGCGGTCGACATGGAGGTCGCCTACGGCCTGCCGGACGGCGGGCACTGCCTCGCGGTGGCGGCGGTGAGCGTGCGCGACGGGCACCACCTGGAGCCCAAGGACGTCACCGAGGCGCTGCGCGCGCTCGACCCGGACCAGCGCCCGGACATCGTGCACGTGGTGCCGGAGATCCCGCGCAGCGCCACCTTCCGGCCGTCCACGCGGGCGGTCCGGGAGACCATGCCGCCGAAGCCGGGGCCGGACACCTGGTACTACGACCGGCAGTCGGAGAGCTACGAGGTGCTCACCGAGGAGGAATCGGACCGGCTGCCCGGTTGATCGCGAAACCCGGCGTGGGCGAGCGGATCCGGGGATGGCATAGTCGGGCCCCGTGAGCACCAGCCTCATCTACCGCAACGGCATGGTCTACGGCGTCCTGATGCGCGCCCTGTACGGGCGGCACTACCCGGACCGGTTCCGCGCCGTCGCGGCGGAGATCCCGCACGGCGCCTCGGTGCTCGACCTGTGCTGCGGCCCGTCCACGCTCTACACCCGGTACCTGCGCGACCGCGAGGTGGAGTACCGCGGGCTCGACCTGAACGAGCGCTTCGTCGCGGGGATCAGGAAGGCGGGCGGCCGCGCCGACGTCTGGAACCTGGGCGAGGGCGGCCCGCTGCCCGCCGCCGACGTGGTGCTCATGCACGCCAGCCTCTACCACTTCCTCCCGGACGCCGCCCCGGTCGTCGACCGCATGCTGGCCGCCGCCCGCGACCGCGTGGTGATCGCCGAGCCGGTCCGCAACATGGCCAGCAGCGACAACAGGCTGCTCGCCGCGCTCGGCAAGCGCTACACCGACGCGGGCGACGGCGCCCAGGCGCACCGCTTCACCGAGGACACCCTCGACGGGCTCTTCGCCCGCTACGCGGACCGGGTCGTCAAGGAGGCGCTCATCGCGGGCGGCCGGGAGAAGCTGTACGTCCTCGAGCCGTAGCGCGTCCCGCGACGGGCGGCACTGCGGGCGGGCAGCCCGTCAGACGGTGAACGCGGTCACCGCGGCGATCACCCGCTCCACCTGCTCGTCGGCGAGATCCGGCCAGAGCGGCAGCCGCAGCACCGTCGCGGAGAACTCCGCGCTGCGCACGCACGGCACCGGGGTGCGGCCGAGCTTGAGCCCGGCCGGGCTGGAGTCCAGCGGCACGTAGTGGAACGGCGCGGAGACGCCGAGCCCGGCGAGGTGCCTGATCAGGTCGTCGCGCAGCTGCTCGCTGGGGGCGCGCAGGTAGTAGAGGTGCGCGGTGTGCTCGCGGTCCGCGGGCACCGTCATGAGCCGGATGTCGTTGCGCCGCGCCCACTCCGGCAGCGCGGTGGCGTAGGCGTGCCACACCCGGTGTCTGCCGGTCTGGATCAGGTCGAACTCGTCGAGCTGGGCATCGAGCACGGCGGCGTTCAGCTCGCTCGGCAGGTAGCTGGAGCCGATGTCCTGCCAGGAGTACTTGTCCACGGCGCCGCGCAGGAAGCGGGCCCGGTCGGTGCCCTTCTCCCGGATGATCTCCGCGCGCGCCATCAGGATCTCGTCACTGAGCAGCAGCGCGCCGCCCTCACCGCAGTGCACGTTCTTGGTGTCGTGGAAGCTCAGCGTGCCGAGCGTGCCGAGGGTGCCGAGCGGCCTGCCGCGCCAGCGCCCGCCGAGGCCGTGCGCATTGTCCTCGACCACCGCGAAGCCGTGCGCGGCGGCGAGGTCGAGCAGCCCCGCCATGTCCGCGGCGACGCCGCCGTAGTGGATGACGACCACCGCCTTGGTGCGCGGGGTGACGACCTCCGCCACCGAGGCCGGGTCGAGGTTGCCGGTGGCCGGGTCGATGTCGGCGAAGACGCAGGTGGCCCCGCGCAGCGCCATCGAGGTCGCGGTGGAGGTGAAGGCGAAGCTGGGGACGATCACCTCGTCGTCCGGGCCGAGCTCGAGCAGCAGCCCGGCCATCTCCAGCGCCGAGGTGCATGAGGTGGTGAGCAGCGCGTGCGGCGCCTCGGTGATGGCCTTGAGCCGGGCGGTGGCGGCCGCGGTGAACGGCCCGTCGCCGTGGCTGTGGTCGGAGGCGAGCACCGCCTCCAGGTTGGCGAGTTCGCGCTGCGCGCGGTGCGGGCGGCTGAAGAGGATGCGCTCAGTGCTCAACCTGCTCGACCTCCCTGGTCGTGATCGTCGTCGCGGCCTGCTGGTCCAGGCGGGGGATGGGGGAGCGCACGGTCAGGTAGAGCGGCTTGCCGACCAGGATGTGCAGCGCGACCCCGAGGTACTCGGCGATCAGCCCGAGCGAGAAGAGCGTCGCCCCGGAGCACAGCAGCACCACCACGATCATCGACGCCCACCCCTCCGGCGCCCAGTCCTCGGTGGTCATGGCCTCCCAGACCACGACCCCGGCGACGATCACCCCGGCCAGCGCCAGCGTCACCCCGAGCAGGCTGACCAGCCGCAGCCCGCGGGTTCCGCTGCACAGCACCATCTTCCAGAACAGCGAGAAGAGCCTGCGGTAGTTGTACCCGGAGTCCTCACGGCCCTCGGCGCGCAGCGTGACCGGCACCTGCGCCACCGCGCCGACCACCCAGGTGAGCGCGACGTCGAGGTAGGCGCCGTTGGAGGCGACGTCGGCCAGGCTGCGCCCGATGTCGCCGCGGATCAGCCGGAAGCTCTCGAACCGGGTGGAGTCCGGGAAGGCGAAGAGCGTGGCGAGCACCAGCTTGGCGCCGCGCGAGGTCAGGTTGCGCAGGAAGCCGTGCGGGCGGGTGTTGGTGGGCTTGGAGTAGACCAGGTCGGCGCGCTCGCCGAGCGCCGCGTCCAGGAAGGCGGCGATGAAGGCCGGGTCGTGCTGGCCGTCCTCGTCCATGGTGACGATCCAGTCGCCGCGGGCGGCGGCCATGCCCGCGATGGTGGCGGCGTCCTGCCCGTAGTTGCGGCTCAGCCAGATCGGCCGGACCTGCGGAAAGCGGCGCTCCAGCTGCTGCAGCACCACGTCCGAGCGGTCCGGGCCGTGGTCGTGCACCAGCAGGATCTCGTCCACCACGAAGAGCGCGCCCGCGGGCGTCGTATCCGCCGCGGCGAGCCGGTCCAGCTCCTCGACCAGCGCCCCGATGGTGTCCTCGCCCCGGTACACCGGGACGACCACCGAGATCGAGTGCGGCCGGTCGACACCGGGCCGGGCGAGCTCGCCGTGCGGCGCGGTATCGGCCGGACGGGGGGAACGAGCGGAGGGAATCGGCATCAGCTGGATCGACTTTCGACAACGGTGCGTGCCGGCAACTCCCCGGCGGGGGAGGCAGAGCCCGAGACGACCGGAACTCTAACACGGTGCGGTAACGGTCCCCGAGCCCGAGCGGGCCCCCCTTCGGGCGGTGGCGGCGGTCTGCGCGCACGGTAGGGTCTGGAACTCGTGACCGACAGTGCAGTATCGGACTCCCGCCGGAATGTGTACCGGTGGGGCCTCGTCACCGTCCTCGGTGTGATCGCGGGCTATGCCGCCGTCCTGCTGGCCAATGCCAGGCACTACTACACCGACGACACCGAATCGCAGTACACCGCGCTCTGGGTCGGGCTCGGCCGCTCGCTGCGCGACGGCGTCTTCCCGGTGATGGTGCCCGAGCAGTGGATGGCCGGGAACAACACCATGGACGACGCGGGGCTGTTCAACCCGCCGCAGCTGCTGATCGACCTCATCGCGCCGTCGATCGACAACGTCGCGGTCTACGCCACCGTGGTCAAGCTGGTCTTCGCGATCATCGCCGCGCTCGGCGTCTACCGGATCGCGCTGGTCTACGGCGCGCGGCCGGTGTGGTCGGCGGTCGCGGGCGTCGCCTTCCCGCTCTCCGGCTTCTTCCTCTTCTTCGACCAGGCCAGCTGGATGACGGCGCTGACCGGCACCGCCTGGCTGGTGCACGCCTGGGCCTCCTCGGTGCGCTACACCCGCGGCCTCGGCGGGCCGATCCCGGTCTTCGTCTTCCTGTACCTGGTGATCACCACGCAGTACATCTTCCCGGCGGTCGAGGCGGTGCTCATGCTGGCCGCGGTCGCCGTCGGCGAGCTGGTGTACCAGCGCCGCTGGCAGCCGGTCGCGCGGCTCACCGCGGTCGCCGCCTGCGCCGGGCTGGCCGGGCTGATCGCCTTCCTGCCGAGCATGCTCTCGGCCAAGGTCACCTGGCGCGGCACCGCGCAGATCATCAACGACCAGTTCCTCACCGTGCCCTGGTCCGAGTCGCTGAACGCCAGCCTGCCCAGCGCGCTGCCCGCCTTCACCTCGTGGTGGAGCTACGTGCACCCGATGCCGGTCACCTACATCGCCTGGTTCCTGATCCCGGCGCTGGCCTTCATCGACTGGACGAAGGCGCGCGGCGCCTGGCGCGAGCTCACCGCGGTCGCGCTCTTCGCGATCATGATGCTCATGTGGACCGCGGGCCCCGGCTCGGTGGGCCCGCTGCGCTGGCCGGTCCGGGTGCTGCCGATGCTCGCCATCGGGCTGCTGGTGCTGGTCTGCGTGCTGATCGGCCGGTTCGGCACGGTCCGCGACTGGAAGCCGCGCGCGATCGCGGGCGCCGTGCTGGTGCTCGCCCTGCTCGTCCGCTCCTTCTCCGCCGACCCGGCGCGGGTGGTCTGGCACCTGCTGGCCGCCGTCGCGCTGCTCGCGCTCGGCGCGGGCGTGGTGTGGCTCGGCCGCACCCGAGGCACGGCCTTCGCGGGCGCGCTGACCGTCCTCGCCATGTTCCCCATCGCCTACTTCCAGGTGGATGCGGCGCAGCCGACGCCGATGGCCTGGAACCTGCCCGCGCACCGCTCGGACGCCAAGGACTCGTTCCCGGAGTTCGCCGGCACCACCCTGCAGCTCGGCGACCGCGGCCTGCTGCAACCGCAGGACAAGAGCGTCGACGGCGCCTACGGCTCGCTGGTGTTCGGCAACTATGCCCGCGCGGTCGAGCTGGACTACGTCAACGGCTACACCCCCAGCGGCCACTTCTACTTCGGCGAGCTGCTCTGCATGCGCTGGGACGGCAGCGTCTGCCCCGACGCCTACCGCCGCATGTTCGCGCCGGAGCCGAGCACCGGCCGCACCCTGGTCGACCTGATGAACGTCGACCGGGTCACGCTGCAGAAGGCGCTCTTCCCCGACGCCGGGCTGAACCCAGCCCCCGAGGGGTGGAAGTGGGTCGACTACCCCGGCAACGACCGCTACATCTGGGTGCTGGAGCGGGAGAACGGCCTGATCTCCACCGTGAACGGCCGGGTCTCCGACGCCGACGGCGTGACCGCGACCTCGATCGGCGAGACCGACACCACCAGCCGGGTCCTGGTCAGCTCGGCCGAGGGCGGCAAGGTCACCTTCGCCCGGCTCGGCTGGCCCGGCTACCGGGCGACGCTGGACGGCAGGGATATCCCGATCACCACGGTGGCGAAGTCGTTCATCGCGATCGACGTCCCCGCGGGCACCGAGAACGCCGAGCTGGAGCTCACCTGGCGCCCGCCGGGCTGGAAGATCGGGATCGGCACCGCCGGTCTCGGCCTGGCCGGGCTGGGCGTCATGCAGTGGCTCTGGATCCGCTCCCGCCGCACCGAGCCGGACGCCGACGCGGAGATCCCCGCCGACGAGCCGGACCGCCCCCTGGCGGACGTCGCCCCGTGAGCACGGCCCCACCGCCCGATCGCGCCGCGCCTCCGCACCCGGTGGGCGCGGCCCCGGCGCACCCCGTCGCCCCCCTCGGCGGCCCGGCCGCGGTCGAGGTCGCGGCCGCGGCGGAGCCGGAGCCAGGGCTCCTGCTCCGCCTGGTCCGCCGCCAGGAGGTCGGCTTCGCCCTGATCGGCGGCTTCAACACGGTCTTCGGCATGGCGCTGACCCTGTTCTGGCTCTGGCTGCTGCCGGACTCGTGGCCCGCCGCGATCTCGGTCGTCTTCGCCTACGGCATCGGCACGACGACCGCGTTCGTGCTGCATCGGACCCTGGTGTTCCGGGTGCGCGGCCGGGTGCTCCGCGACTTCCTCGGCTTCGTCGTGGTGAACTCCGGCGGCCTGCTGCTGAACATCGTCCTGCTCTCGCTCGCCGTCGACGTGCTGAGGCTGCCGGAGAACCCCTCCACCGTTGTGGTCATGGCGCTGGTCGCGGTGGCGAGCTTCTTCGGGCACCGGCACATCTCGTTCCGCCGGGCCGAGGTAGGTTGACCCCATGCCCGAGCAGTACACCCTCGACCCGACCCTGCTGAGCCTGCTGGCCTGCCCGGAGGACAAGGGCCCGCTGCGGCTGGTGCGCACCGCCGACGGTGACACCGTGCTCTACAACGAGCGGCTGGCCCGCGCCTACCCGATCGACGGCGGCATCCCGGTGCTGCTCATCGACGAGGCGCTGCCGGTGAGCGCGGCCGAGGCGGCCGGGTTCACCGAGGTCCCCGCGGGCGCCTGAGCTCAGCCCAGGTCGCCGGTGAGGTAGCGCTGCACGGTCGGCCCGACGGCGGCCACCACCGCCGCCACCGGCATGGAGGCCAGCGGCTCCAGCGCGATCACCTTGCGCGCGGTCAGCACCCCCAGCATCTGCGAGGCCACCAGCGCGACCCGCCCGCTGCCGTCGTCGGTCGCGGTGGCGATCCGGCCGCGCACCCGCTGCAGCGCCACCTCCACGAAGAAGCTGCGCGCCAGCTCGGGCTCGGTCCCGGCCACCAGGGTGCGCAGCACCGCGACCGCCGAGCTGCCCAGCTCGGAATCCCAGAGCGTCACCAGCGTGCGCACCATGGTGGCGCCGAGCTCGTCCAGCGGCACCGCGTCGAGCACCCGCAGGACCACCTCGGGATCGATCGGCAGCTCGATCACGGCCGCGAAGAGCTGCCGCTTGGTGCCGAAGTAGTGGTGCACCAGCGCCGGGTCCACCCCGGCGGCGCCTGCCACGGCCCGGATCGAGGTCCGGTCGAAGCCGTTCGCGCCGAAGAGTTTCCTGGCCGCCTCCAGGATGGCCGAGCGCGCGCCCGAATTGCCGGGTCGACGTCCGGAGCGGCCGGTGGGTTCGCCGCTCACGCGGTGCGGCGGCGCAGCGTCGCGGCGCCGAGCGCGAGCGCGACCACCGCGAAGGCGGCCACCACGGCCAGGTCCCCCCACATCCGCGCGGTCGGCTCCGGGTGCGCCGCCACCTCCTGCAGCGCGTCCACCGCGTAGCTCAGCGGCAGCACATTGCTGATCGCCTCCAGCCAGCCGGGCAGCTCCCCGCGCGGGACCAGCAGCCCGCACAGGAAGATCTGCGGCGCCACGATCACCGGCATGAACTGCACCGCCTGGAACTCGGTGCGCGCGAAGGCGCTGGCCAGCAGCCCGAGCGCGACCCCGAGCACCGCGTCCAGCACCGCGATCAGCACCACCCAGCCCGGGTTGCCCGCCGCGTTCAGCCCGAGCAGCCAGAACGACACCAGGCAGGCCACCCCCGCCTGCGCCGTCGCGGCCAGCGAGAAGGCGGTGCCGTAGCCGCCGAGCAGGTCGAGCTTGCGCAGCGGCGTGGTGAGCAGCCGCTCCAGCGTCCCCGAGCTGCGCTCGCGCTGCATGGCGATGGCGGTGATCAGGAACATGACGATGAAGGGGAGGATGCCGAGCATGCTGATCCCGACCCGGTCGAAGAGCGACGGCTGCGTCGGCGGCGTCGGGACGTCCTGGTAGACGAAGTACAGCAGCGCCATCAGCACCGCGGGCACCACCAGGATCATGGCGACCGTGCGCCGGTCGTTGCGCAGCTGGCGCAGAATGCGCATGGTCGTGGCGGTGTAGGGACGCAGTGTCACGGTGCTCATGCTGTGTCCGTTCCGCCCGAGCGAGGGCCCTGCGTGGCTACGCTTCGCTGCCGCCTCCGGGCCTGACTCGCTCATGCGGGGGCTCCGGTCGTGATGAGGGCAAGGAAGGCCGATTCCAGGTTCTGCTCGCCGGTGCGGGCGCGCAGCTCGGCGGGGGAGAGCTCGGCCAGCAACCTGCCCTCGCGCATGAGCAGCAGCCGGTCGCAGTGCTCGGCCTCATCCATCACGTGGCTGGAGACCAGCAGCGTGGTCCCCGCCGCCGCCAGCGCCGCGAACTGCCGCCACAGCTCAACCCGCAGCACCGGGTCCAGCCCGACGGTCGGCTCGTCCAGCACCAGCAGCTCCGGCTGCGCGACCAGCGCGCAGGCCAGCGAGACCCTGGTCTTCTGCCCGCCGGAGAGCGCGTCGCCGCGGTGGCCCGCGCGCTCTTCCAGCCCGACCGCGGCGATCGCCTCGTCCACCGCGGCGGCGTCGCGCCCATAGAGCGCGGCGTAGTAGCCGATGTTCTGCCGGACGCTGATGTCGCTGTAGATGCTCGGCGCCTGCGTCACGTACCCCACCGCGGCCCGCAGCGCCGCCGCCCCGGCGGGCCGCCCGAGCACGGTGACGCTGCCGCCGTGCACCAGCTGGGTGCCGACGATCACCCGCATGAGCGTGGTCTTGCCGCAGCCGGACGGCCCGAGCAGCCCGGTGATCGAGCCGCGCGGAATGGTCAGCGCGATGTCGTGCAGCACCGGTCTGCCACCGCGCCGCACGTCCAGGCCGCTGACCTGCACGGCGGGTTCGGAGGAATCGGGCATGGCCCCTCTATTCATCGGGTGTTGAATTCACTGTGCGATGAATTTACGCCCGGAGCGGGTTCCGGCACAACCGTTCGGCACAATCAGCCGGGTGCAGGAACTCGTCACCGACCCGCCCGCCGCCGCCCGCCGCCTGCTCGGCGCCACGCTGTGGTCGGGCGAGGTGGGGCTGCGGATCGTCGAGGTGGAGGCGTACGGCGGCGACCCGGCGGGGCCGTGGCACGACCCGGCCTCGCACTCGGCCCGCGGCCGGACCGCGCGCAACACCGTCATGTTCGGCCCGGCGGGCGCGCTCTACGTCTACCTGAGCTACGGCATGCACCTCTGCGCCAACGTCACCACCGGCCCGGACGGCACCGCGAGCGCGGCACTGCTGCGCTCCGGCGAGGTGATCGCGGGCCTCGACACCGCCCGTGCCCGCCGCCCGACCGCCCGCACCGACACCGCGCTGGCCCGCGGCCCCGGCAACCTGGGCGGCGCGCTCGGGCTGAGCCTGGCCGACTACGGCGCCGACCTCGCCGACCCCGACGGCGCCATCCGGCTCGAGCTCGGACCGCCGCTCCCGGACTCGGCCGTCGCCGCGGGCCCGCGGGTCGGGGTCAGCCTGGCCGCGGACATCCCGTGGCGCTTCTGGCTGCCCGGTTCCCCCGCCGTCTCCGCCTACCGCCGCAGCCCGCGGGCGCCCCGCGCCTAGCGGGTCAGCACTGCCCCCGCTCGAAGCAGCGCAGCAGCAGCTCCGTGACCTCCTGGTTCGGCGCCTGGGTCTTCTTCAGCTCCGCCGTGCCAGGCAGCGCGACCCCGGGGAAGGCCTGCGCGAGGCCCTGCCCCTGGCTCTGCTCCAACTCCGGGCTGCCCGGCCGGAAGCCGTAGCTCCGCGCCGCGATCGCCTGGATCTCGGGGTCGAGCATGGCCGCCGTGAACGCCCTGCCCTCCGGGGTGAGCGCCAGGATCGGGTGCTCGTTCAGGATGGTCGGCTCCGGGTACAGCGTGACGATCTGCTCCGGTACCCGGCCCCCGCGCCCGGCCACCCACTGCAGCAGCTGGTTCTCGTACCCCGCCAGCAACCCGCCGGTGCCCTGGATGAGCCACTGGTCGAAGGCGCTGTCCGAGCCGGGACGCATCAGCCCCTGCGCCTCGATCAGCGCCCTGACCCGCGGCAGCGCCGTCTTCGCCTGCTCGGCGGTGGCGGGCCGGTACGGGTCGCCGGTGGCCAGGATCGCCAGCTCCAGCTGGGCCAGCGCCATGCCGGAGTTCGACTTCGCCGGGTCACTGCTCGCCACGATGATCGGCCCGGCGGGCACGGCCACCCCGACATCGGCCCAGCTCCGGCCCCGCAGGATCAGCTCCTCCAGCAGCCGCTTCATGTCGACGATGAAGTACGCGTCCGCCCGCCGCGCCACGATCCCGCTGCGCAGCAGCCCCTCCGCGACCTCCCGGTTGGCGTAGAGCACCTGCGGCGACTGGAACACCGGCTCCGCCAGGTAGTCGGGGAAGGCATCGCTGCCGCCGCTCTCGAAGATCGCCTGCGCGCTGAACGACGAGGGCCACAGGCAGTCGACGCCGTCCGCGCGCAGCCGCTCCACCGGGGTTTGCACCTGCGCGTACGACCCGCGCTCGCGGAAGTTCGGCCGCAGCCCGAACCGCTCCCGCAGGATCCGCTGCACCTCGGCGTCGCCGAGCAGCCCGCTCTTCTCCGAGCCGCCGAGGCAGTCGACCGTGGTCACCGCCTCCGCATCGCCCGCGCTCGGCCGCGCGATCAGCCAGATCCCGGTGCCGAGCAGGACCAGCACCACCAGGACGACCAGCACCGGCCCGGCGATTCCACGCTGCTGCTTCATCGTTCCCCCTCCCTGAAGAGCGGCAGGTACGGCCCGGACTCCAGCCGCATCTGATCGATCGCCCGCTGGAACTCGAGGATGTGGTCGTCGGTCAGGTCGGCGCGGGCGCCCGCCATCTCGTCGGCGAAGACCGGGGCGAGCTCCCGGAACGTCCGCATCGCCTCGGCGGCTTCGCCGCGGTCCTGGAAATACAGGTACCGCTCCAGGCCGTCGGCCACGGTGCGCAGCCGCCCGTGGATCACCGACAGGTCGGTGCCCGCCGGGATCCGCGCCCGGTCGTCCTCGACGATGCCGAGAATCGCCGTGCAGGCCCTGGCCAGCGCCGCCGCGGTCGGCGCGTCCCGCACCTGCGCGCCCGCCGCGGCGACCTGCCTCGCGAGCCGGGCCAGGTTGCGCAGCAGCGACCGCCGGCTCGACCGGGAGTGCGCCGCGGGTGCCGCGGCGGCGACGCCGAGTACGGCCGCCGCGGTCAGCACCGCGGTGCCCGCCGCGCTGCCGCTCACCGCGAAGATCGGCAGCGCGACGAGCGCCGCGGGGGCGCCCGCGTAGACCGAGAGGCGGGTGAACACGGCCGCCCTAGCGGAACGCCGCGGCGGTGCGCAGCGCCGTCGAGACGTCGTCGCCCGCGGGCAGGTAGCTGCCGCCGGTGCCGCTCGCGATGCTGCGCAGGTCCCGCTCGTCGACGTCGCCGAATCCGATCGCGATCACCGGCACCCCGATCGCGGCGAGCTGCCTGATCGCGGCATTGTCGGTGCCGTTGTCCCTGCCGTCGGTCATCAGGACGACGGTGCGCTTGCGCCCGTCGGCCGATGCGCCGCGCAGCACCTTCGCCGCCTCGGCCAGGCAGCCCCTGATGTCGGTGCCGCCGGTGGGGCCGAGCGCGAGCACCCGGTCCTTCAGCGCGGTCAGCTCGCCGGGGTCGTTGCCGTCCACCGTCCACGGCCCGCCCTTGATCGTGCCGTCGAAGACGATCATCGTGGTGCTGTCCTGCGGGTTGACCAGCAGTTTGTGCCTGCGCGAGCTGGCGGGGTCGAGCAGCGTCCCGACCGCGTCCCGCACGCCGTCCCAGCCCGCGCCCTCCATGCTGCCGGAGCCGTCGATGCAGTAGACGAAGTCGCCGGGCCGCCGGTACCGGGTCTGGTAGTTGTCCAGCGCGGCCTGGATGACGTCGACCGCGGGGAAGGTCACCGGCTGCTCGGTCCGCGCCGTCTGCACACCCCAGGCCGGGTCGAAGACGTCGCGCGGTGCGTCCGGCAGCGCGAGCCCGATGCTGCTGTTCGGCCGCCTGCCGAGCCGCAGCAGCTGCTGCTGCGCCTCCGGGCCGGTCAGGAAGTCCCGCAGCCGCTCGAAGTTGGCCTGCTTGGCGGTGTTCTCGCTGTGTGGAAGAAAGCCGATCGGCGAATCCGCGAAGGCCAGCGAGCCCTGCGGGTACACCATGGTCATCGGCTCGCGGCCGCGCGCGACCAGCTCCCGATTCTGTTCCAGGACCAGTGCCTCATAGGTGAAGACGCCGTCACAGCGGTCCGGCGCGGCCACGCACTCGGTCATCATGGTTCCGGTCGACGGCGGCGTGTACGCGAAGGCCCGCGCGAACCGGGTGATGCCGTCGCGCACCCGCGGCGATTCCAGCTGCGCCATGGTCAGCGGCGTTCCCGGCGGGTTGCCCGCGAAGTGGTTGAGGAAGCCGAGCAGCACCGTCGCGCCCGAGTTCGACTGCGCCGGGTTGGTGATCCACACCTTCGTCCGCCCGGACTCGACCGCGGCCAGGATCGATTCGATCGCGGTGTCGCTGCCGGGGGTGAAGCCGAGCCCGGCCATCTTCCGCTGCCACCCCGCGAAGACAACGGGCGAGGAGAAGGTCGTCTCGGAACCGGTCAGGCTGCCGCACTTCTCGTTGCCGAGCTGCGCGAAGACCGAGCTGGCGAACCAGAACACGTCGTACGGCGGCAGGCTCGCACAGTCCTCCCGGTCGAGCAGCACGGCCTGGTCCACCGACCCCATCGGCGTGGCATTGCAGGTCAGCCCCGCGCCTTCGCACCAGGGGCGGACCACCTGCTCGAAGATCGTGCTCTGCTCCGAGCCGAGCACGATGTTCAGTACCCGCGGGTCGTCACTGTACGAATCGGTGCCGGTCGATTCCGCCCCCGAGCAGCCCGCGGTGAACAGGAACACTGTGGCCGCAGCGGCGGCGAATATGCGCTTCTTCATAGGTCCTCGCGCGCGAAGCTACGGTGCCGAGGGGGCCCCGACGTGTCGCCCACATGAACGGCAGTGTTCGCGAACTGCCCTGACCAGCACACCGATCCGCCGGTGCGGCACAATCGGTCCACGTGAGCAGCGACATCATCGACGAACTGACCTGGCGCGGCCTGATCGCGCAGTCCACCGATCTGGATGCCCTGCGCGCGGCAACGGCCGACGCGCCGCTGTCGCTCTATGCCGGTTTCGACCCGACCGCCGCCAGCCTGCACGCGGGGCACCTGGTCCCGCTGCTCACCCTGCGGCGCTTCCAGCGCGCCGGGCACCGCCCGATCGTCCTCGCGGGCGGCGCGACCGGGCTCATCGGCGACCCGCGCGACGTCGGCGAGCGCACCATGAACGCGGCCGACACCGTCGCCGAGTGGGCCGAGCGCATCCGCGCCCAGCTCGAGCGCTTCGTCGACCTCGACGATTCGCCCACCGGCGCCACCATCGTGAACAACCTCGACTGGACCGGCTCGCTGTCGGTCGTCGACTTCCTGCGCGACATCGGCAAGCACTTCTCGGTGAACGTCATGCTGGCCAGGGAGACCGTCAAGCGGCGGCTGGACACCGACGGCATCTCCTACGCCGAGTTCAGCTACATGCTGCTGCAGGCCAACGACTACCTGCAGCTGCGCCGCAGCCACGGCTGCAGGCTGCAGGTCGGCGGCTCGGACCAGTGGGGCAACATCATCGCGGGCGTCGAGCTGAACCGCAGGGTGGACGGCGAGCCGGTGCACGCGCTCACCGTCCCGCTGGTGACCTCGGCCGACGGCAAGAAGTTCGGTAAGTCCACCGGCGGCGGCAGCCTCTGGCTCGACCCCGAGCTGACCAGCCCCTACGCCTGGTACCAGTACTTCGTGAACACCGCCGACGCCGACGTCGTCCGGTACCTGCGCTGGTTCACCTTCCTGAGCCGCGAGGAGCTGGCGGAGCTGGAGACCGCGACCGCCGAGCGCCCGCACGCCCGCGAGGCGCAGCGCAGGCTCGCCGCCGAGATGACCACGCTGGTGCACGGCGAGGCCGAGACCCGCGGCGTGCAGCTCGCGAGCCAGGCGCTCTTCGGCCGCGCCGACCTCCGTGAACTGGGGGAGAGCACGCTCGCCGCCGCGCTCCGCGAGGCCGCGGTGGACGGCACCGTCGCCGAGATCGATCCGAACGGCGCGAACACCATCGTCGACCTGCTGGTGGCATCCGGGCTCTCGGAGAGCAGGGGAGCCGCCCGCCGCGCGGTCAACGAGGGCGGGGCCGCGGTCAACAACGAGCGCGTCACCGACCTCGACTGGACCCCCGGCGAGGGCGACTACCTGCACGGACGGTGGCTGGTGCTGCGCCGGGGCAAGCGCAACTTCGCGGGTGTCCTGCGCGCTCCGCGGGGATGATCTTGATGGTGGCCCGGATCACAACGGTGTGATTCGGGGCCACCGCCCCTCGCT
Source organism: Nocardia sp. NPDC057353 (assembly GCF_042667085.1). Lineage (NCBI taxonomy): Bacteria > Bacillati > Actinomycetota > Actinomycetes > Mycobacteriales > Nocardiaceae > Nocardia > Nocardia sp. NPDC057353. Next base: position 399 of record NZ_JBHVAK010000038.1, on the reverse strand, counting down.
GGAGCCGATGACCTGCGGTTTCGCGATGCCGACCAGGCGATTTGACGTTGCGTTTCCCGCCGCGTAACTTATTCCATGTCAGAGCGACACGGACACCGACCCGGGAGACCGGGACACGAGGTTGGACGGTTGAGCGCCTGGTGGTTGGCTGGCCTGTTTGACATCTTGGGTGTTCGGGTTTAGCCTGGAACAGTTGCCCTACGGAAGAACCAGTTTTGCTGGTGCGGATGTTGGTGCGTGTGTTCTTTGAGAACTCAATAGTGTGTCGATGAATGTCAGTGCCAAAATATTTTGGTTCCTGGTCTTTCACACCCCCGTGTGGAGGCTGGGACATTTTGTCAGCAAACATTTTTTGCTGGTGTTTTGTTTTGCTGGGTTTTCGGACTCGCGTTTTTCTTT
>NZ_JBHVAK010000037.1:0-69882 GCF_042667085.1 Nocardia sp. NPDC057353 | reverse complement strand
AGCTGGTGGCCACGCTGCGCGTGGTCTTCGCCGCCTGACCCCCGGCAGCCTCGCCGCGGGGGGTCGGGGTCGCGATCCCGACCGCCCGCCGACGTCTCGTCCCTCGAACACCGTCACCGCCGCTACCCGATACCCGGGTGCGGCCAGGAGAAGCGCACGCAGGTCGGGTGCCCGCTCTCGTCCGCCGGGCCGCGGTCGAGCGCCGCGTCGCCTGCCAGCGCCCGGACGATGTGCCAGCCCAGCCCGTCGGTTGTCGGCTCGGCCCGGGTGCGGGCGGTGACGCGGACCCCGATGACGGTGTCGTGCACGCGGTATTCGCACCGCAGCACCGCATCCGGCGCCGTGGCCGGCACCAGCAGCGCGGCGATCTCGTGCACGACCAGCTCCAGATCCGCGACCTCGCCCACCGACACCCCGAGCCCGAGACCGACGGCCCTGGTCAGCACCCGCCCGAGCCCGAGCTGCTCGGGCCGCGCCCCGAACTCCACCGCCACCGCCGCACCCGGCCTGACCATTCGGGCTCCTTCCACCCGCCGGACAGTTCATGGCGTACTACCCCGTCCACCGCGGCATCTCGCGCACGGACCGGTCTCTGCGCTTTGCGGACAAGCGAAGCGCCTATCGACTCGAGGCCTGCTCCCCGGCGTCGGGGTCGATGCGGGTGTGGTTCGTCAGCAGCAGGTGGTCGAAGGCGGTGACGGCGTTGGCGGGCGGGGCCGGCATCAGGGCCAGGTCCGCCACCACCCGGGCGGCGATGTCGCGCAGCTTGATGTTGGTCTCCTGCGAGCGCCACGCCAGCACCCTGAATGCCTGCTCGGCACCGATGCCGTACATGCGCATGAGGACACCCTTTGCCTGCTCGATCACCGCCCTGGCCTCCACGATCTCCGGCATCCGCTCGTCCATGAGGTGCTTCTCGGCGGCGTCGAGATCATCGGTGAGGTCGATGTAGTAGCCGCTTGTGCCGACCAGAGCGCCCGCGTCGTCGCGGAGCCGGTCCGCGACCACCATGACCGCGTGCTCCGCGCCCGCGGTGTCGATGATGCGGTGCCGGGAGGAGAACGGCTCGCCGTCGCGCAGCGTGCGCGCGATCAGCTCGGCCACGTGGTCGCGGTCGTCGGGGTGTTTGTGCGCGAGCACCAGCTCGGTGGTCGGCTCGACCTCGCCGGGGGTGTAGCCGTGTAGCCGGTACACCGGCGGCGACCACTCCCAGCGCTGCTGGGCGAACCACAGGGTGAACGCTCCCACCAGCGCCGCCGAGGCGGCCGGGTCGGGCCGCACACCATCTCCGTCTGCGTGAATGTCCGATTCGGGCACGCGGAATATCTTAGAAAATGAAGCTCCGCCGGTGACCCGCATCCTCCACGGTCGAGGGGCGGCGAGGTGCGGCGCACCGAGACGACAGGAAGGTATCGCCCCACCCGTGAACCTGCTCTGGGACCAGCACGCGTCCCTTCCCCTGCGTGCCGACGCCGAGGTGGAACCGCTCACCCGCTTCACGCGCCCCGGCCCCACCTTCGTCTCGGTCAACGCCGGCTACTCCCCGCACTCCTTCGCCGACGCCACCCGCCTCCTGGAGCACTACCGCAGCGCGATCGCCGCACATCTACAGCTGGGTCTGGCCGACATCGCGCGGCAGATTCCGACCACGCCGGCGGCAACGGTCGCCATCGCCTTCGACCTCGAGGACGCCGCACCGCTCGACGGCGACCTCGACAACCTGGCCCGCTTCGCCGCCCTCGGCGTCCGAACCCTGGCCCCGACCTACAACCACGCCAACCTCGCAGGCGGCGGCTGCCTCGACGCCGACGATCCCGCCCTCACCCGCTGGGGACGCGACCTGGTCGCACAGATGAACGCGGTAGGTGTCGTGCCGGACGGCTCGCACGGCAGCGCCCGGACCGGGCTCGACATGTGCGAGATCTCCACCCGCCCAATCGTCTACAGCCACTCGTGCATGCGCTCGGTCTGGGAGCACCCGCGCAATATCACCGACGACCAGGCCAGGGCGTGCGCGGAGACCGGGGGAGTCGTCGGCATCACCGGCGTCGGCATCTTCCTCGGCCCCAACACCCCCACCCTGGAGGCGATGACCCGCCACCTCGAATACGCCGTCGACCTGATCGGCATCGACCACGTCGGGGTCAGCACGGACCACTCCTTCGACGCCGCCGACTTCCTGCTCGAGATCGCCCGCAACCCCCACCTCTTCGACGACTCCTACACCCGCTGGGGCCCGATCACCTGGATGCCGCCGGAAACCTTCCTCACCCTCGGCGACCATCTCACCCGCCGCGGGTGGGCGCCCGCCGACATCGCGGCCGTGCTGGGCGCCAACTTCCTGCGCGTGGCCCGGCAGACCTGGTGACCGAGCCGTGTCCTACGTCAGGACGTCGTCACCCCACTGCTGAGCCCGGCCGACCCGGTGCTCAGCAGCTGCAGGATGTTCTGGATGAAGCCGCACCCGCCCGGCATGCCGATCGGGTACTCCACGCACGCGGCGACCGGCGCGACCTGTTCAGGAGCGGCCTGGGCGCCCGCAGGCGCCGCCAGCATCGAAGCGCCCGCGAGTGCGGCCACGGCCAGTGCTCGTTTCATCGATATACCTCACATCTCCGAGTCGGGAATCGGTCGGCTGCCCCCGGTCAGCTGAGGTCACGCTAGGGAGCCGCCGCGTCGGTCGCCAGCCCCCGGTTCCGAGGCCCACCGACCTATGGGCATCGGGTCAGTCGGAGGTTCCGGCGAGCTCGGCGGCGGAGGTGGCGGCGAAATCGATCTGCCTGCGGGCATTGGACAGTGCGGTCACCACGGTGGTGCCGACCGGCCCCGCGCGGTCGTACAGGGTGGCGGTGCCGATCGAGACCCCGGCCGCGGCGATCGTGCTCTCGGCGCGCAACCCCTGCTCGTGCCCGACCGGCAGCCGCGCGAGCGTCAGCGTCACGTCAGCGTTGATGTAGCCCGCTCCCGCCGAACCCCAGTGGCAGACGTGGTTGGTCGAATCACCCAGGATCGCCGCGCGCTGGAACGGGGTGATCGGCTCCCCGGCCACCAGTGGCGGCAGGCTCTGCCAGGCGATCTTGCGCTCGGCGTTCTGGTGCGCGGCGAAATCGGAGCTCCACTCGCCGTCGCCGCTCCTGAACAGCGGCGGTGAGCCCTCCGGGGACATCGTGCCCGACGGCGGCATCGGCAGCTCCTCCCCTGGGCTCCAGACCGTGCCGGGCGGTTGATCGCCCGTGGTGAGGAAGACCGCCGAGGCCCGCACCCGCGGCGCGCCGTCCTGCAGCAGGACGGCGGCGGCCACCGCGATCCGCGAACCGCGCCGAACCACCGTGCTGCTCAACGCGAACTCCGTCGCGGCCACGGGCTGGTACAGATCCACCGTCAGCCGCGCCGGAACGAACGCTGCGGGACAGTGGGTTTCGAGTTCGCGGGCCAAGAGGCCGCAGAGCCCGGTCCCGCTCAGCGTGCCCGGGGCCCACGGACTGATCGCCAGTGGTCGCGGCGCGAGCCTGCCGTCGTGCCACGCGAAAAAGCTCAACATCCGATCTGTCCCCTCGGAACGGGATCATGCAATGCGACCGGGTTCCCCCTTCATTCTGCGGCGCGGGCGTCATGTACTCGACCCACCGGGCAGTGGAGCCGCTGATGGCCAGCAGGAAGATCAACAGCGGTGGTCCTGCGAGCAGGCCGACGACGTACGAACAGCCAGGGGATCGTACAGCGGTCAGTGCCACTACCGGAGAGCGGAGACTCCGGCCCCTGCCCAGGAGGCGAGGATGCGCAGGCGTTCGGCGGAGGGGGAGCCGGGTTCGGCGGTGTAGACGAGCAGGGCGAGACCGGGTTCGGCGGTGATGGCGAGCTCCTCGTAGGCGAGGACGAGGTCCCCGACCTCGGGGTGGTGGAACCGCTTGGTGCCGGCGCCGTGGGTGCGGACGTCGTGGGCGGCCCACAGGCGGCGGAAGGTCTCGCTCCGGGTCGACAATTCGCCGACGAGGTCCTGCAGGGCGCGGTTGTGCGGGTCGCGACCTGCTTCGGTGCGGATCATCGCGACGCTCATCTCCGCGAAGAGGTCCCAGTCGGGATAGAAGTCGCGGGAAGCGGGGTCGAGGAACTGGAAGCGGGCCAGGTTGGGGGTGCGTCCGCCGGTGCCGAAGACGGGGGAGTAGAAGGCGCGGCCGAGCGCATTGGCGGCGAGCAGGTCGGACTGCGGGTTGCGGACGAAGGCGACGGCGTCGGTGATGCTGTCGAGGACCCACTGCAGGGTGGGGCGGGCCGCGGCGGCTCTGCTCGGACGGCGGCGGGTGCGGCCGGAGGTGGGGATGCCGTCGGCGGCGCGGGCCAGGTCGAGCAGGTGGGCGCGTTCGGTGTCGTCGAGCTGCAGGGCGGTGGCGATGGCGTCGAGGACCGCGGCCGATGCGCCGGCGATGGCGCCGCGTTCGAGTTTGGCGTAGTACTCGACGCTCACCCCGGCGACCGCGGCTACTTCCGAGCGGCGCAGCCCGGCGACCCGGCGGTTGGTGCCCGCCGGGATCCCAGCCCGCTCCGGGGTGAGCTTGGCGCGGCGGGTCATCAGGAACTCGCGGACCTCGGCTCGATTGCTCATCATCCCAGCGTAGGGCGGTCGCGCGGAGCCTGGGGTGCCCTGCCGGTACACCTCTCGACAGGGTCTCCCGCGCCGCCGCGAACGGGGGCAGACTCGATGGCGCGGGCGGGGAACGACAACTGTGAAGGAGTACCTGACCATGCGTGGAGTCGTCATGCACGCCCCCGGTGACGTCCGGGTCGAGGAGCGGGCCGAGCCGCGGATCACCGAACCCACCGACGCCGTCATCCGGATCGCCGCCACCTGTATCTGCGGCTCGGACCTGTGGCCGTACCGCGGCATCGAGGAGGTGCGGATGCCGAGCCCGATGGGGCACGAGTACGTGGGCGTGGTCGAGGAGATCGGCGCCGATGTCGACACGCTGCGGGTCGGCGATTTCGTGGTCGGCTCGTTCTTCGCCTCGGACAACACCTGCGAGATCTGCGCGGCGGGCTACCAGAGCCGCTGCGTGCACGCGGTGCCGATGGGCGGCATCGGTACGCAGGCCGAGCGGGCCAGGATCCCGCTCGCCGACGGCACGCTGGTCGTGGTGCCCGGCGAGCCGAGCGCCGAGCAGCTCCCGCACCTGCTGGCCGCCTCGGACGTGCTCGGCACCGGGTGGTTCGCGGCGGTGGCCGCGGAGGCAGGGCCGGGCAAGACGGTCGTCGTGGTCGGGGACGGCGCGGTCGGGCTGCTGGCGGTGCTGGCCGCGGCGCGGCTCGGCGCGGAGCGGGTGATCGCGGTGAGCAGGCACGCCGACCGGCAGGCGCTGGCGCGCAAGTTCGGCGCGACCGACATCGTCGAGGAGCGCGGGGACGCCGGGGTGGCGAAGATCAAGGAACTCACCGGCGGGCTGGGCGGGCACTCGGTGATCGAGGCGGTCGGCACGCAGGAATCCATGGAGCAGGCGATCCGCTCGGCGCGGCCCGGCGGGCACGTCGGCTACGTCGGGGTCTCGCACGACGTGTCGCTCGACGGGATGGAGCTGTTCTTCTCCGGGGTGCACCTGCACGGCGGGCCCGCCCCGGTGCGCCGCTTCCTGCCCGAGCTGATCGAGCTCATCCTGAACGGGGAGATTTACCCCGGCGACGTCTTCGACCTCACGCTCCCGCTGGCCGATGCGGCCGACGGCTACCGCGCCATGGACGAGCGGCGCGCGACCAAGGTGCTGCTCACGGTCTGATCCGCCTGGTCCGAGAGATGCCGGAGACGCGGCGCCGTGCGATCCTTGTCGCGTGGTGTACCGGCACGCCACTCACCGCCGCGGACTCCGGTCGCGATCCGCGCAGCGCTCGCGCAGCGCGGCGGCGCCGGGGCCGGTGAGCTCGGCGCAGTAGGCGGCCCGGCCCGCCATCGCCAGGGTGAGGGCGAGGGTCGGGCCGGTGACCAGTGGGCCGGAGCCCGCGGTGAAGGGGCCGTCGGTGGCCTCCAGCCGCAGCCCCGCCACGGCATCCTTGCTGTTCACCGCGAAATTGCGGGACGCGAAGAAGCGTGCGACCTCGGTGCAGGGCTCGAGGCCGGGGCGGGCGGGCAGGCCGAGCGGCTGCCTGATGTCCTGGGCGTGCACCACGATCTCGCCGAGCCAGGCGGGGGTGTGGCCGCTGGCCGCGGTGGTGCTGTCCAGCACCGAGCGGAAGCGGGCCAGGGTTTCGGCGGGGTCGGCGCCGCGGTGCCGGGCGAGCAGCCGCGCGTTGTGCACGGCGGGGTCGAATCGGGCGCCCGCCATGCTGCGGAGCCAGCGCACCCGCCCGGTGCTCGCGGCGGCGGTGAGGTGCGCGACCACGTCCTCGACGGTCCACTCCGAGCAGAGCGAGCGCGTCGACCACTGCTCCGTGCTCACCTCGGCGAGGTCGTCGGCGAGCGCGCGGCGCTCGGCGTGGATCATGGCCCAGAGGGCGGCCTCGGTCGCGGGCATGGAGTACTCCTGTCGTCGCAGAGAGGACGTCGCCCGCCGCCGGAACTCATCGGTTCACCGCGGCCGTTCGAACCACTGCTTGGCCTTGGCGGGCGCGAGCAGGCAGATCACGGTGATGCCGGTGATCACGCCGAGTAGCCCCGGCGGCTGCATGCTCGCCATCGCGCCGAAGCTGAACAGCGCCTGCAGGCTCGCGAGCACGATCGCGGTGACCCGCAGGCCGTTCCCGGCCGAACCGAATGCGAAGGCCATCCCGGCGGTGATGATCGGCAGCAGGAAACCGGCCGTGAGCTGACCGGCGAGCTCGGCCCGGCCGGTCCCGATCGCCACGCCGATCAGCGCGATCCCGGCGGCGCCCATGAGCCAGGCGACGATCTGCGCGGACCGCACCGAGCCGGGCATGCGCGGCGGCGCGACCGGATACGGCTGATAGAAGGGCGCGCCGGGCCCGGGGTACGCGTTGTACTGCTGCTGCGGATACGCATTGTGCTGCGGCTGCGGATACCCGTTGTGCTGCGGCTGCGGATACCCGTTGTACTGCTGCTGCGGGTAGGCATCGTGCTGCTGCGGGTAGTGGTGGTACTGCTGCTGCGGGGGATGGGGATCCGACACGCTCGTCTTTCCGATCGAGTCCGGGGAGCGCCACCCTGCCGAACCGGCAACCGGCCCGCCCCCCGGCGTAGGAGTGCAGCGTACGACATCGGCGCACCAGGAAATCGCCGGGCTCACCGGGTTTCGATGCTGTCACGAGTCCGAACGTGATCTGTCGCGGGCGTGGCCCCGGGCCGACACTCGACAGCGGGGGCACCGCAACGAGGAGGTCGCGGAGGTGGACGCCGAGGACGATCGGGTGCTGCGGCAGCGGCGCGGCGGGTCGGGGGAGCGGTGGCGCGACATCTACGCGACCCCGGCCGACCGCCCGCCGGTCGAATTCCCCGTGACCTGCGCGCCGCGGATCCCGGACGCGGCCGTATGCGCGCAACTGCGGGAGGTGCGGCTGATCCTGCGCGCGGCCGCGGTCGCGGCGCTGACCGAGGCCGAGTGGGTGCGCCGCGTGCGCGCCACCGGAACCGTCCTGAACCGGGTCCGCGACCCCAGGGGGCGGGTGACCCGGTACTCCGCGCGCACGCACGACCCGCGCTGGGGCTCGCCGGGGACCACGTTCCTCGACCTCGATCTCGGCACCGACCTCGCTCGACCCCTTCATCGCCCGCGGCCTGCGGATCTACGGCCGGGCCGAGCCGCCGGTCGAGCGCACCGGCATGGTGGGGCCGGGCCACTACCTGCGCATCACCCCCGTCGAGTCCTGGAGCTGGAATCTCGACGGCGAGCCGGTCGGCGACCGGTGGTACGACACCAGGCACGCCAGGCACCAGTAGTCTCACCGCGTGGAAGTCGAGATCTACACCGACGGCGCCTGCGCCCCCAACCCCGGCCCCGGCGGCTGGGGCGCGGTGCTCCGCTACGGCACGCACGAGCGCGAGCTCTACGGCAGCGATCCCGGCCCCACCACCAACAACCGGATGGAGCTCATGGCCCCGATCCGGGCGCTGGAGGCGCTGACCAGGCGCTCGACCGTCCGCGTCTACACCGACAGCACCTACGTGCGCAACGGCATCCTCTCCTGGATCCCGAAGTGGAAGGCCAATGGCTGGTTGACCCAGAAGCGGGAGCCGGTCAAGAACGCCGACCTGTGGCAGCGGCTCTCCGCGGCCTGCGCGGGCCACGACGTGGCCTGGGAATGGGTCAGGGGCCACGCCGGGCACCCGGAGAACGAGCGCGCCGACCGGCTCGCCGTGCGCGGCGCCCGCGAGGCCGGTGGCGCGGCCGAGCAGCCGGGCAGCGCCACCCCGCGCGCAGCCCGCGCTCGATCGGCGCGCTAGGCACGCTCGCCGATGCCCACTGCTCCGGGAGGGGACGGCGGCGGCCGACTCGAGGAAGAATGGGGGCGTGAGTGACATGATCAGCCCCCAGCTCGATCCCTAGCGCCATGCCGGACGAGGAAGCGCCGGGCACCGGCGGCAAACGCAGCATGCGCGACCAGCTGCGCCGCAGGTTCGACGGCATGAAGCCCGCCCGCGACGACGACGGCGCCTCGAACGTCGTCCGGTTGCCGCGCCATCCGCGGCGGGTGCCGGACGAGCCCGGCGGCCAGCACCCGAGGCCGTGGCGTCCGGAGAACAGCCGCCCCGGCGACCCGCCCCCGACCCGTCCGGTCACCCGCTCGGAGCTGCAGGCCGAGACCGGCGCGTGGACGCCGCCGCCCGCCGCGCCCGAGGGCGAGCACGAGGCGAAGGTCGTGGAGTTCGGCGCGCGCCCGCGCAGGCGCCCCAACGCCCCGCGCATCGCGCGCCCGCGCCGGATCGAGAAGCGGGACGGGGAGCCGCCCAGCGCGGAGTGAGCCAGGGAACCGCTGGTGGCGGCGGTGCGCGAAACCGCGCTCCCACCGGGGGATCCTGCGCTGCTAAGGTCGGAAACCGTACGACACGGGGTGCTCCGCACGAGCGGGGCTGAGATGAGACCCGAGAACCTGTTCAGGTAATGCTGACGAAGGGATGTCCTGGTTTGCGCACGCAACCCTCCGATACCGCACGCTTCACCGACCACCTCTGGGATCGGACGAAGGAACTCCGCGCCGGCATCGATGACCTCGAGTTCCTGCGCAGGCTGGGCGACGGCACGCTGCCGCTCGAGGTCTTCCGCACCTACGTGGAGCAGGATTCGCTCTACCTCTCCGGCTACTCGAAGGCGCTGGCCCTGCTGGCGGCGAAGTCTCCCGATCCGGAGACCGCGCGGTTCTGGGCCCAGTCCGCAGGCAAGGCGGTCGCGGTCGAGACCGCGCTGCACCAGGACCTGCTCACCGGCGGGCTGATCCCGGAGCGGGCGGACGAGCCGGAGCACTCGACGGCCTGCCTCGGCTACGTCTCCTACCTGATCGCCACCGCCGCCACCGAGTCCTACGCCGTCGGTGCCGCGGCGGCGCTGCCGTGCTTCTGGATCTACGCCGAGGTCGGCCGCGACCTGGCGACGACGGCGGCCGAGGTGCTCGCCGCCGACCCCGAACACCCCTACGCGCAGTGGGTCTCCACCTACGGCGCACCGGAGTTCCAGGAATCCGCAGGCGCGGCCCGCGCGCTGGTGGACGCGGCGGCCGCGACCGCGGGGGCCGCGGAGCTGGCGGCGATGGAGACGGCGTTCGTCATCGCCACCCGCTACGAACTGATGTTCTGGGACACCGCCCTGCACCCGCAGCCGTGGCCCGCCGGATGAGCGGCCGCCTGCGCCGCGCCCTGGCCTGCGCCGTCGCCGCGGTGGCGGTGCTGTCCGCGCTCACCGCCTGCTCGGGCGGTGACCAGGGCCAGACCATCCGGTTCGCGCTCGACTGGACGCCGAACACCAACCACACCGGGCTCTACGTCGCGCTGCAGCGCGGCTGGTTCGCCGACGCGGGCCTCGATGTCGAGGTGCTGCCCTACAACAACACCAGCGTCGGCACGGTCATCGACGCCGGGAACGCCGAGTTCGGGATCAGCACCCAGCGGCAGTCGACCTTCGCGCGGGCGTCCGGCGCGCACACCGTCTCCGTCCTCGCGCCGCTGCGGCACTGGGCGACGGCGATCGGGGTGCGGGCCGACCGCGCCGACATCACCAGCCCGCGCGACCTGGACGGCAAGACCTACGCCGGGTTCGGCGAGCCCGGCGAGGCGGAGGTCCTGCAGCAGGTGATCCGCAACGACGGCGGCACCGGCGAGTTCACCTCGGTCACGCTCGGCACCTCGGCCTACGAGGCGGTCTACTCCGGGCAGGCCGACTTCACCGTCTCCTACCTGGCCTGGGAGGGGATCGAGGCCGAACACCGCGGCACCCCGATGAAGTACCTCCGGTACACCGACTACGGCTTCCCGGACAGCTACGCCATCGTGATCGACGGCAACCAGGACTGGCTGACGGCGAACCCGGAGCGCGCCGCGAAGTTCGTCCAGGCGCTGCAGCGCGGCTACCAGTCCGCCGCGGACGACCCGGAGGCCGCCGCCCGCGACCTCATCGCCGCCAACCCCGGCGCGTTCAACGACGAGAGCCTGGTCTTCGAGAGCCAGCGGATGCTCGCGAGCCAGTTCATGAAGGCCGCCGACGGCCGGGTCGGCGCGCAGGAACTCGACCAGTGGGCCGCCAACTCCGGCTTCCTGTATCGGAAGGGGCTGCTGGCAGGCCCCGACGGCGGGACGCTGACGGAGGAGCCCGACTGGTCGCGGTACTTCACCAATGATTACCTCGCCCCCGCTTGAGGTCGCGGTCGGTCGGAGCTCGCCGAACGGGGTGCGCGGCAGGGGATTCCGGCGGCTGCTGCCCGCGGCCGTCACGGTCGCGGCGCTGATCGGCCTCTGGCAGGGCTACGTCGCGGTCAGCGGTATTCGCCCGCAGCTGCTCCCGTCCCCGCTGCGGGTCGGGGAGCAGGGCTGGGCGCATCGCGGCGAGATCGCCGGGCACGCGGCCGCCACGCTGCAGGTGACCCTGGTCGGCTTCGCGGTCTCGCTGAGCCTGGCCTGGGCGCTGGCCGTCGTCGTCGATTTCTCGCCGTGGCTGCGCCGGGCCTTCGTCCCGCTCTTCGTCGCCTCGCAGACCCTGCCGATCATCGCGATCGCGCCGCTCATGGTGATCTGGTTCGGGTTCGGGCTGCTGCCCAAGGTGCTGGTGGTCGCGCTGGTCACCTTCTTCCCGATGGCGATCGGGCTGATCGAGGGTTTCGCGGCGGCCGACCGGGAGGCGGGCGCCCTGCTGCGCAGCATGGGCGCCTCCCGCCGCCAGGTCTTCCGCTACGTCCGGCTGCCGTCGGCGCTGCCCCGGTTCTTCACGGCGCTGCGGATCGGGATCACCTACGCGGTCGTCGGCGCGGTCTTCGCCGAGTACGTCGGCGCGACCGAGGGGCTCGGCATCTACATGAGCCTGCAGAAGAACTCGTTCCGCACCGACCTGGTCCTGGCCGCGGTCCTGGTCACCGCGGTGCTCAGTATCGCGCTCTACCTGCTGACCTTCGCGGTCGAGCGGGTCGTCGCCCCGTGGGCCCGCGCGGCGGAGGGGACTGAGCATGGCTGACTCCGATGGCCTGATCGTCGTCGACGCGCTCACCAAGTCCTTCGACAGCCGGGACGTTCTGGCCGGGGTCTCGTTCACCGCGCGGCACGGCGAGTTCGTCTCCGTCATCGGCCCGAGCGGCTGCGGCAAGAGCACCGTCTTCCGGATGCTCGCCGGTCTGGACACCCCGGACTCCGGCGGTATCCACTTCGGCAGGCGCGACGCGGAGCCCACCGGCTCGCACTGCGCCTACATGCCGCAGAAGGACCTGCTGTTCCCGTGGCGCACCGTGCTCGACAACACGATCCTCGGGCTGCTGGTCCGCGGCGTGCCCCGGGCGGAGGCCAGGCGCCGGGCCCGCGAACTCTTCCCCGTCTTCGGGCTCGCCGGTTTCGAGGACGCCCGCCCCGCCCAGCTCTCCGGCGGGATGCGGCAGCGCGCGGCCATGCTGCGGACGGTGGTCCAGGAGCGCGACCTGCTGCTCCTGGACGAACCCTTCGGCGCCCTCGACTCGCTGACCCGCACCGACATGCAGTCCTGGCTGCAGGAGGTCTGGCAGCGGTACCGGTGGACGGTGTTGATGATCACCCACGACATCCGCGAGGCGGTCTACCTCTCGGACCGCGTCATCGTCCTCTCCCCGCGCCCCGCCACCGTGCGCCGCGAGGTGCGCGTCGACCTTCCCCGCCCCCGTGACCTGTCGATCCTCGCTACCCCCGAGTTCGTCGCGCTCGAACAGGAACTGCTCGACGTGCTGCACAGCGGCTGACACCGGGACCGGCGCGCCGAACAGCGGGTTCGCTGATCGGATGTGCCACCCGGGTGGACATGCCCTCGATTCGGGTGGGTCGTTCCGGCCGGAGCGGGTACTTTCTGCCTATGACGGAACCGTCGTACAACTACGGGCGGCAGGACCCGCAACGCCGGGACTACCCGCGCACCCAGGCCTATCCCCAGCAGCAGGCGTACTCCGGGCAGCAGCCGGGGTACGAGTACCAGGCGGAGGACGCCTACGAGGGGGAGCGGCGGCAGCAGCAGCCGCGGCGCGAGCCGAAGATCAACCTCGGCAGGCTGTGGGCGGGCGCCGTCGGCACGGCCGCCGTGGTCGCGCTGGTGATCGTGGTGCTGATCATGCTGATCCGCGGCATCCTGGGGATCGCGGTGCTCTCGCCCGAGGGCGCGGGCGCCTACGGGACGGTGTCGACCACCTCGTACGCGGTCGCGGGCGCCGCCGCCGCGATCGCCGCGGCCGGGCTGCTGAACCTGCTGCTCGCGCTCATGCCGAGCCCGATGCAGTTCTTCTACTGGATCACCGGGCTGCTCACGGCGCTCGCGACGCTGGTGCCGTTCACCCTGGTCGCCGGGGTGGACGCCAAGATCGCGACGGCCGCGATCAACCTGATCGCCGGGTTGATCATCATGTCGCTGCTCGGCGGCGTCGGTGCGGGCGCCGTGATCCGGCGGCCCCAGCAGTACTGAGGGGCAAGGTGGCGGTCGCAAACCGCTGCCTGCCGTGCACACTGCTTCGAGGTGCTGCCCCGGGGAAGCGTGGGCCTCCTGGTTCGCACGGTGACGAGGACTCACAGCGAGGACGACCTGATGCCTGAACCGCTCGCGATCACCCACGCCACGATGCTCACCGGCGACCGGGACGGCACCGTGCACGCCGACACCACCGTCCTCGTGGAAGCCGACGGACGGATCGCGGCGGTGGGCCCGACCGCGGAGATCGCGGTTCCCGATGGTGTCCGGGTCATCGATGCGTCCGGCCGATTTCTCCTGCCCGGCCTGATCAACGCCCACGCTCACCTCTTCTCCGATGGCAAGCCGCTGCCACCGATTCTGGTGAATCCCCGGGTCGAGAAGCTGGTCGCGGTGTTCCTGCACAGCCCGCTCGCGCGCCGGTGGCTCGAGTCCAGGACCGAGCGCGCCGTGCGCACCCAGCTGAACACCGGGGTGACCACGATTCGCAGCGTCGGTGACCCGGGGTACGAGGTGGTGCGGGTCGCGCGCGCCATCGAGCGCGGAGATCGCCTTGGACCTCGGCTGATCCCGTCCGGTCCGCTGCTCGCCGTTCCGGGCGGCCACGGCGCGCCTCAGATCGCCCTGACCGGTGCCGACGTTGACACGACTCGCAAGAACGTGCGCCGGAATCTGAGCCGGGGCGCCCGAGCGATCAAGATCTCCGCGACCGCGGGCGTCACCGACGCCACTGAGATCGGGTATGCGGGGCGCCCGGAGATGAGCGAAGCGAACATGCGGGTGATCTGCGAGGAAGCGCACGCGACCGGGGTGCTCGTCGCGGCGCACGCGCAGAGCGACGAGGGCATCCGGGCCGCGCTGCGCGCAGGCGTCGACACGATCGAACACGGTGCGGCGCTGTCCGACGACGTCATCGAGCTGTTCGGCCACAACCCGAACTCGCTGCGCGGCTTCTCCGCCCTGGTACCGACCCTGACGGCGGCCCTGCCCCTGGTCAAGCTCGACCGTTCGGTCACCGGTGCGAACCCGGTGGCCCGCGCGAATGCCGAAATGATCTTCGACGGCATGCTGTCGGCGATCCGCACCGCGGTCGAGCACGAAATCCTGATCGGCATGGGCACCGATTCCGCGCTCACCTTCGTGCCGCACTACAACACCTGGCGTGAGCTGGACGCACTCATCCGGTACGGCGGCCTGACACCGGCGCACGCCCTGCACCTGGCCACCCAGGCCAATGCGCGCATCCTCGGCATCGAGGCCGTCACCGGTGCCGTCGAGCCCGGCCGCGCCGCCGACCTGGTGCTCACCGATGCCGATCCGCTCGTTGACATCCGGACGTTGGCACAACCGTCGACTGTCGTCGTTCGCGGCCAGGTCATCGACGCCCCGGCCGTCGAGCGATTTCCCGAGATCGACGCGCTCCTCGACGAATTCTGAGCATCACCGAGGCGCCTCGGCCTCCTGTCTCGCGATCCGGTCCTCGTGGATGCGGATCAGCTCCCGGAAGCCGATCCGCCCGTAGTCGGGTTTCGGCTGCACGCCCCACTCGTCGCGGGCGGTTTGTTGCCCCGCGCCTTCGGGCTGCCCGCCGAGCGGCGGGGCGTTGAAGGGCACCGGGTGCTCGCACTCCAGGGTGTCGTCGCTGTAGCGGACCTTCATGAGTTCGCTGCAGATCTCGGTGAGCGAGAGCGTCGGCCAGCCGTACCACACGGCCAGCGCGGGCACGGTGAACGCGCCCTCGATGACCAGGGCGAAGAGGCAGACGAAGATGCCGCGGCGCAGCCACTTGTGCATGCCCGCGTAGGCAGGGGTGGTGCCGGGGGGAAGTTCGGTGGTGGTCATGGCAGGCCCCTCAGTCGGAGAAGATCTCGCGGTTCACCGTGTGCAGGTACGGGATCGCGAGGAACGGCGTGATGTAGAAGATGTCGTAGAGCCACCAGCCCAGGACCGGGAGCACGGTGCCGTCGAAGCGGATATCCGCGTAGACGGTCATATTGACCACGTAGCCGACCCAGATCACCACCCCGAACCAGCAGGTCACGATGAGCCACTGGTGGCCCCAGCGCTTCATCTGCAAGAAGGCGATGGCGGCGGCGACCCGCATGGGGAAGACCACCAGGATGAGCGCGACCTCCCAGCCCTTCTCACCGGGCGCGCCCGCGCCGCCGATGAAGAGTTCGTTGTAGTGCCAGAAGTAGCCGTTGTCGACGAAGTTGCCCCAGGCGGTGAAGAAGACCCGGGTCACCAGGGTGTGGCTGGCGAGCATGTCGAGCACCCAGCCGATGCTGTTCAGGAAGGCGTCGAGGATGACGAGGTAGCCGATCAGGGTGACGATGATCGGCCGCACCGAGAGCCCGTCGCGCTGGGCTCTGCGTTGCAGCCAGACGCCGCGCAGGAAGATCGGCAGCCCGAGGAAGCCGAAGATGAAGGTGCCCATGAGCGCGGTGCCCGCGGTGAGCCAGATATCGGCGCGGCGCTGGGCCTGCCTGCTCTGCTCGTGGTGCTCGTCGTAGCCGGAGCCCGCGGGTGCCGGTGCGGGGGCGCGGCGGAAGGTGGGGAGGTTCATGGCTACCAATCCCTGGTCGCGCACATGCTGAGCTGGATGAGGAACATGGCGAGCAGAAAGCCGTAGATGGTGAGCTGGAAGACGATGAGCGCGCGCTTTCGTCTGCGGTCCTGGTCGTTCACGGAGCCGTCCTCTCGGTAGCGGAGTGGGGAAGCAGGGCGGCGGCCGCGATCTCGCGCAGGCCGTCGGAGAGCGCGCCGTCACCGGAGAGCGGCGCGAGCACCGCCGCCTGCACCGCGGCCAGCTCGCCTGCCCCCGCGGCGATCATGCGGGCCGCGGTGACCAGCACCCGGGTGGACGGCGGTTCGAAGTGGAAGACCTCGTCGGCCTGGCGGATCATGCCCGCGCAGCCCACCAGCCGCCGCGCCACCGCGGTGTCGATGCCGGATTCGGCGGCGATGACGGCGATTTCGTGCTCGGGCGGCAGGTAGTCCAGCCCGAGGGTGACGAAGCGCTGCCGGAACGAGGGCTTGAGCTCCTTGAGCGAGCTGCGGTAGGCGGGGTTGTAGGAGCACACCAGCTGGAATTCCGGTGGCGCGGTGAGCTCTTCGCCGGAGCGGTCCAGGTAGAGGGTGCGGCGGTGGTCGGTGAGCGAGTGCAGCACCGCGAGCGAGTCGTGGCGGGCCTCGACCACCTCGTCCAGGTAGCAGATCGCCCCCGTGCGCACCGCGCGGGTGAGCGGGCCGTCCTGCCAGACCACGTCGCCGCCGGCCACCAGGAACCGGCCGACCAGGTCGGCGCTGGTCAGGTCGTCGTGGCAGCTGATGGTGAGCACCGGGCGGCGCAGCAGCGCGCCCATGTGCTCCACCAGCCTGGTCTTGCCGCAGCCGGTGGGGCCGGTCAGCATGACCGGAAGTCGTTGCCGGTGCGCCTGTTCGAACAGCCGCACCTCGTCGCCGGTGGCGTGGTAGAGATTCCGCACCGGGGTCCTCCTCGCTGTGGGGGTCAGGCCGCGACCAGGGCCCGGTGCACGGCACCGAGGACCCGTGGCAACTGCTCGACCCGGTGGATCCGGCAGGACCGGCGCGGCCCGAACACCTCGGGCAGCGGATCGACGCGGGCCGGGCCGACGCCGATGTAGTAGACGGTGATCCCGGCCTCGTCGGCCTCGGTGAGCGCGTGCGCCACATCGGCCCAGGCGTACCGGCCCTCGTAGCCTTCGTCCGACATGAGGCCGTCGCCGATGACCAGCAGTAGCCTGCGCTCGGCGGGGCGTTCGGCGAGCCGGTGCGTCAGGTGCCGCAGCGGCGCGCCGAGCCGGGTGTAGCCGCCCGCCATGAGCCCGAGCCCGCCCGGGTCGACGAAGCGCGGGTCGTCGAAGTCCTTGAGGCAGCGCACCTCCACGCGGTGCCTGGTGTTGCCGGTGAAGACGAAGAGGCCGTGGCGTTCGCGGGCCAGTGCCATGGCGCGGGAGAGCGCGTCGGCGCAGGCCAGTTCGAGCCGGAAGGCGCGGCCGCCGTGGCTGCCCAGCGACGAGCTGCCGTCGAGCAGGACCGCGGTGGTGACATCGCGGGTCGTGGGCAGCAGGTCGCGGAAGACTCGGGGTTCGGGGACCGGGCCGCCCAGTGCGTCGAGGCGGTGCGCGACGTAGCGGTCCACGTCCAGGTCGGAGCCGTCGGGAAGGCCGCCGCGGAGGGCGCGGTGGGTGCGCTGCTCGAACCAGCGCCGCAGCTCCGCGCCGACCGGCTGGGCCGGGGCGCCGCGGGTGGGGTTGGCGCGTTCGAGCACCGCGACGTGGTCCGGGAGGAAGCTCTCGGTCCACATGTTCCACTCCGGGTACGGGATGCCCGCGCGCCGGTCGGCGCGGATATCGAGGTCCTCGTTGTCCGGGCGGCTCGGGGGCGGGAGATTGCTGTTGCGGGCGCCGCCGTCGCCGCCGACCGGCACCGAGAGCACGCGTTTGGCATCGCTGCGCCTGCTGGTCCACGGCATGCGGCCGTAGGTGCGGTGGATGGCCGCCGCGAGGGCGCCGCGGCCGGGGGCGCTGAGCGGGAGGGTGCCGAGCAGGGGGTGGGCGGGGAGCGGGGTGCCGGAGCGGGCGAGGCGGTCGGCGCGCTCCAGCATGGCGGGGACGTCGAGGCCGGGTTCGAAGGGGAGGTCGGGGAGGCGGAGCCGCAGCTCCGGGAGCAGGCCGGGGAGCCGGTCGGCGATCCAGGCCGCCGCGACGCCGCCCTCGACCAGGGTGAGGGCGCCGCGTTCGCGGGGGGAGAGTTCGTGCAGGGCGTAGCGGGTGAGTTCGTCTTTCGACGGCGCGCATTGCAGGGCGATGCCGCAGGTCAGGGTGGTGCGGGTCCAGCCGGGGGCGGACGGGTAGGGCACCTGGACGACGGTGCCCGCGGCATTCAGCCCGAACCCGCGGTGCTCGCCGGTGATGAGGCGGGCATTGGCGCGGCGGCGCGCGGAGAAGGCGACCGCGCTGAGCGCGCAGCCGCGCTCCAGCGCGCGGGGGTTCACGGAACGGCTCCGTCCGGCGGCCTGCCGATCAGAAAGTGCCGATGTTCTTCATGACCCAGTACCAGAAGGCGATGATGCCGCAGACCAGCACCCACGCCCCGATGATGCGCACGAGATCCAGCCACATGGGGATTGCTCCGTTCGAGAGTGGTCATCAGCGCTCCATGCTGTGCAGCGCGGTGGTCAGGTAGCTGTCGAGCATCCCGGCGCGCATGGCGCGGTTGTCCGGGGTGGTGGCGAGCAGCGCGTACAGCCCGAGCAGGAAGAACAGGGCCGCGTGGTAGGGGTCGATGCCGTCGCGGGTCTCGCCGCGGTCGCGGGCGTTCTCGATCTCGGTGGCGACGGTGGCGATCATCGGGAAGTCCCTGGGATCGCCGTCGCCGCGGTTGGGCGAGAAGTGCACCGCGAGCAGCTCGCGGAAGAGGGTGTTGCCGAGCCTGCGCTCCAGCGCGAGCACCAGCCGCACGGTCTCGGCGAGCGCGCCCCGCAGGTCGTGCTCGCCGCGCAGGTAGCGGGTGAGTTTCTCCGCGAGCAGGGTCTCCTCGCGGCGCTCCAGCTCCAGCAGCACGTGCTCCTTGGTCGGGAAGTGGAAGTAGAAGGTGCCGCGCGCGACACCGGCCGCCTCGGCGATGGCCGCGATATCGGCCTCCGCCGAGCCGGTGCGCGCGAACTCGGTGATGGCGGCGTCGAGCACGCGATCCCGCGTGCGCAGCCGCTGGGCTTCGCGGCCCTGGGGCTTCCCGGATGCATCGGTCATGACCTCGATCCCAGCAGTACCGCCGACGTGCGTCGACGGCGGGTGGGGGTGGCGAGTGGAAGATGTTGGGCGGCAGCTTCTCCGCGCTGCCGACTGCTCGTTTAGACTGACATATGTCATCGACAATCGTCAATGGGTTGTTTACCGAAAAGGCAACGGGATGCGTATCGGTCGGTTTACTGTTCGTCGAACAGGTGGTCGTACCCGATGGCGAAGCTCAGGTCCGCGGGGTCGACCAGCACCCGGCGGCGGTCGCCGATGCGCGGGTGCGGCGCGGCGGTCGGTACCTCGCACGCCGCCTCGAAGGCGTCGAAGCCGGGGCCGCTGATGCGGACCCGCAGTTCGGCCACATCCGGGTTCTCGCCGCCCGCGCGGATCCGCACCGCGAGGATCTCGGCCTCGGCCGGGACGGCGGCGGTGTCGAACCGCCGGGCGGTTCGGCGCCAGCGGTAGGTCTGGACCGCGAGGGCGAGGCCGATCGGGAAGGTGACGAGGGCCGGGCACAGCGCGTCCCACAGCGAATCGCTGGTCAGCGCGAAGACGGGCCCGGTGGCTATCAGCCCGGCCGCGAGTGCGGCGCTGCAGGCACCCGCGACGGGGCCGATGAAGTCGACCTGACTCCCGGAACGCTGAATCACTCGGCCCCCGGCTCAGGTGGCGAGCAGGGGTGCGGCGAGTTCGACGACGGTGCCGGTGTCGCCGACGGTGATGCGGGACTCGGGGACGAGGGCGCCGATCAGCGCCGGCCCCCGTCCGCGATTCGTGGCACCTGCCGCGGGTGTCTTCCACGTCCCGTGGTCGGTGACGGTCACCCGGACCAAGTCCCGCTGCACCCGCGCTTCGAGCAGGACGGGCCGCCGATCCTCGCCGTGCCCGTGCTCGACCGCGTTGGTGCACGCCTCGATGGCGGCCAGCAGCAGGTCGTAGGCGTGTGCGGGGTCGGTGAGCACGCCGTCCAGCCACTCGCGCAGCCGCCTGCGGACCCCGGCCGGCTCTTCCGCCGCGGCGGGAAATTCCTGTCGCAGGGCAACGGGGATATCGCCGGTAGCGTTCATCGCCTGACCTTCCGGACCGCACCGCGGGTGTGCGGGGGTCGTACCTGACCGTAGTCGGTCCACAGCCGGGCGGGTACTGCTTCCGGGACCGACACCGCCGAGCTCATCGACTTCGATGTCGGGGCGCGGTCAGTCGGTGGCGACGAGGACCGCGCGCAGGCTCCTGGCGATGGTCTCGGTGCCGGTCTCGAAGACCTCGCGCAGGCTCGGCTCGAAGCCGGAGGCGACCCAGTGGTCGATGACCGCGAGGAACCCCCACACCGCCTGGGCGGCGGCCAGCCGCAGCGTCAGGTCGTTCTCGTCGCGATGCAGCCGGGCGGCGAGCGCGACCCGCACGGCGCCGGTCAGCTGCTCGGCGAGCCGGAGCTGGCCCGCGCGGACGTCGGGCTCGGCGGCTACCAGCCGCATGCGGGAGCGGATCTTGGCCTCGTCGGTGGTCAGGAAGGCGCCCGCCAGGGGGAGCGCGGCCGCGCGCACCTGCTCGATCAGCTCTTCCGGGGCGACCGGCTCCGGATCGGCGGTGGCGAGAAGATCGAGGATCTGAGGGTCGTAGTCGTCCCAGACGACGAGCATCTCCTTGGTGCCGAAGTAGCGGTAGACGGTGCTGGCGGAGGTGCCCACCGCGGCGGCGATGCGCTCGATCGGGACGCTGCGGTACCCGTCGCGCTCGAACAGCTCCAGCGCGACGTCCTGGATCTCGTGCATCGCCTGCACCCTCCTGCGTTCGGCGAGCGATGGCCTGCGCGCATTCGGGGAGTCCGTCATCGGCCCATCCAATCACGGTCGCGCGCACCGGCCGACCGGGTTACAGTGTCGTTCATTATGAAAGTGACTGTCAATCCGAAACCGAGTGTCAGCGCGACCGTCGAGCCGCCGCCCCGGCTCACGCTGCTCGGGCGGTGGGGTCGGGCGATGGCCAGGCACCGGTGGCTGGTGCTCGGGGTGTGGGTGGTCCTCGCGCTCGCGGGCGGCATCGCCTACCCGAGCCTGGAGCAGCGGCTGCAGGCGCCGGACCTCACGGTGGACGACAGCGAGGCCACCGTGGCGGGCGATCTGATCGGCGAGCACTTCGCCGCGCTCGGGGTCGAGCAGAACGTCATCGTCTTCAGCTCCGCGCAGCGCACCGTCGACGACCCCGAATACCGGGCCGCGGTCGACGGCGCGCTGGCGACCGCTAGCGCCAGCGCGGATGTGCGGGTGTTAACCCGGCCCTACGAGCAGGCCGAGCAGGTATCCGCAGACCGGCGCTCGGCCTTCGCCGTCATCGGCATCGACGGCGACATGAGCGCCCGCGCCGAGGTGGCCGAGCGGCTGCAGCGCGACCTCGCGGGCATCGGCGGCGGCGAGATCACCGTCGAGACCACGGGGTTCTCCGCGGTCCAGAACGACATCATCGCCGTCGAGAAGGCCGACACGGTGCGGGCCGAGCTGGTCGGCGTTCCGATCGCGCTGGTGCTGCTGCTCCTGGCCACCAGCGCGTTCGTGGCCGCGCTGGTTCCGGTCGCCATGGCGGGCGCGGGCGTGCTGCTCTCCCTGGGCATGCTGTACCTCTGTTCGGCCGCGATCCCGGTCGATCCGCTGATGATCTCGGTGGCGACCATGATCGGCACCGGCGTCGGCATCGACTACGCCCTGATCGTGGTGAGCCGCTTCCGGGAGGAGCTGGCCGGTGCCGAACCAGAGCGCGCGGTGGCGATCGCGCTGGAGACGGCGGGCAAGACCGTGGTCGCCTCCGGGGTGATCGTCCTGGTCGCGCTCTGCTCGCTCATCGTCGTGCCCGCGGGCATCTTCCGCGGCACCGCGCTGAGCGTGACCGCGGCGCTGGTCAGCAGCGTGCTGGTGGCGCTGACGCTGCTCCCCGCCCTGCTGGCGGCGCTCGGCCCCCGCATCGACCGGGGACGGCTGCGGCGCACCGCGGTCGACCGCACCGAGGAGCGCTGGAGCCGCTGGGCGCGCGCGGTGATGCGCAAGCCGGTCCTGGCGGGCACCGCGGCGCTGCTGCTGCTCGGGCTGTGCGCGTGGCCGCTGACCACCATCCGCTACGGCAACGACACCGGCGTCTCGCAGATCCAGAGCACGCCGTCCGGGCACGCCGCGCAGGTTCTCACCGACGAGTTCGGGCCGGGGCTGTTGGCGCCGATCCAACTCGCCGCGGTCGGCAAGGGCGGCGGGCCGCTCGCCGCGCAGGCGGTGACGGCGCTGGACGCGCTGGCCGCCGAGACCGGCCGGGACGAGCGCGTCGCCTCGGTGCTCCCGGTGCGGGCCGGGGGAGCGCTGCTGCTCTCGGTCGTCCCCAGCGTGGCGACCGACTCCACGGAGGCGGCGGAGCTGGTCCGCGAGCTGCGGGGGCGGGCCGGTGCGATCGGCGAGTCCACCTACTCGATCGTGGCCGTCGGCGGGACCACCGCCGCCTTCGTCGAGCTCTCCGACCTCATTACCGGCCGGTTCGCGCTCGTCGTCGCCTGCGTGCTCGCGTTCTCGTTCGTGCTGCTGGTGGCGGTGTTCCGCAGCGTCCTGCTGCCGATCAAGGCGATCGCGATGAACCTCGCCGTCACCGCGGCCGCGCTCGGGCTGACCGTCGCGGTCTTCCAGTGGGGCCACGGCGAGCAGGTGCTGGACTTCACCGGACGCGGCTACATCCAGGCATTCCTGCCCGCGACGGTCTTCGTCGTGCTGTTCGGGCTCTCGATGGACTACGAGGTCTTCCTCATCCGCAGGATCCGGGAGCACTGGCTCGGCTCCGATCGCTCCGACCGCGCCAACGACGAGGCCGTGGTCGCGGGCATCGCGCGAACCGCGCGGGCGATCACCGTCGCCGCCGCCATCATGGTCGTGGTCTTCGGCGCCTTCGCCACCGCGCGGGTGCTGGAGATCAAACAGCTCGGGTTCGCGCTGGCGGTCGCCATCGCGCTGGACGCGGTGGTCGTGCGCATGCTGCTGGTTCCGGCCTTCATGAAACTCCTCGGCCGGTGGAACTGGTGGCTGCCGCGGCTCCGGAGCTGAGGGCGGGCCTGCTTTCGTTTTTCGTCGATGTGGAGGAGGGTGGAGGGGACCGACGGCACCACCCGCGGCTGTTCCCGCAGGACAGCTCGATGACGGGAAGCGAATGCGGCTCGGAAGGGAGCCCGCGTCATGCAGTTCGCCAGCACCGACCGCGCCGTGATCGAGGCCTTCATGGCCGAGACCTACGCCGGGACCAGGTTCGGCACCGCCTCCGGTGCCGGAGCGGACCCGACCTCGGTCGCGCGGATCCGGCTCGGCCCCGCGGTCAGCCTGGACCGGCTGACCTTCGGCTCCGCCATGTCCTACGCCGTCGACCCCGGCGACACCTGGCGGGTGTGCGCGGTGCGGCGCGGGCGGGTCGTGCGCACCGACCCCGCCGGTGACCTGACCGCCGAGCCGCCCGGCGAGCTCGCCGGGCTCACCGAACCCGGCGCCGGGACCTCACGGGCCACCGGCTACGACATCCTCGTCGTCGACCCGGCCATCCTGCCCCGCGCGCCCGGCCCCGAGCGTGGCAGGCCGTCCGCGCGCGACTTCACCCGCCGCCCCGGCCCCGCCGAGAGCGCCGGGCTCACCGCGGTCATCGAGCACGTCCACGCCTGCGCCGCCGCGGGCACCCTGACCTCACCCGCGGTGGCCGCGGCGCTGGCCCGCTACGTCGCCGCCACCGTCGCCGATGCCTTCCCCCTCGGCCCGGTCGACAGCGACCCGGAGCTCTCGGAGACCCTGCGGCGGGCGATCGCCTTCCTGGAACGACACACCCGCGAGGACGTCTCGATCGCGCAGGTGGCCGCGGCGGCGTTCGTCAGCCCGCGCGCGGTGCAGCTGGCCTTCCACGCCCAGCTCGACACTACCCCGCTGGCCTACCTGCGCGGGCTGCGCCTGGCCGGCGCGCACGACCAGCTGCGCCGCGCCGCGTCCGGTGACCGCCAGACCGTCACCTCCGTCGCCAGGGACTGGGGCTTCGGCAACCCCGGCCGCTTCGCGATCGCCTACCGCGCCGAGTACGGCCACGGCCCGAGCGCGACCCTGCAGAACTGAACCGGCGCTAGGCGGTGCGCAGGGGAGCCGCGAGCTCGACCACGGTCCCGCCGTCGCCGACGGTGATCCGCGACTCGGGCACGAGGGCGCCGATCAGCGCCAGCCCCCGTCCGCGATTCGTGGCACCTGCCGCGGGTGTCTTCCACTGCCCGTGGTCGGTGACGGTCACCCGGACCATGTCCCGCTGCACCCGCGCTTCGAGCAGGATGGGCCGCCGGTCCCCGCGATGCCCGTGCTCGACGGCGTTGGTGCACGCCTCGATGGCGGCGAGCAGCAGGTCGTAGGCGTGGCGGGGGTCGGTGAGGACGCCGGCCAGCCAGTCGCGCAGCCTGGTGCGGACCCCGGCCAGCTCTTCCGCCGCGGCGGGAAATTCCTGTCGCAGGGCAACGGGGGTATCGCCGGTAGCGTTCATCGCCTGACCTTCCGGACCGCACCGCGGGTGTGCGGGGGTCGTACCCGACCGTAGTCGGTCCACACCCGGCCGGATACTGCTTCGTCCGCGGTGCGAAATTCGACCGGTCCTGAACCGGCACTCGCCGAAGCGATCTCTCCACAGCCCACGCACTGCGTATACACACCGGAGCATCCCCCGCCGTAGGCTGAACCATCGTGGACTACCTCGGATCGATCCGAAATCCCGTGCATGACGGACTTTTCCTGGTGCTGTGTGATGCGGGGGCGCGGTTCGGTGGCTGGGATGTCCACGGTGACGAACTCGCCGCCGAGGGCAGCGCGCAACTGGTGCTCGACGGGTTGCGGGTCTACGTCGAGGAAGCCCACGGTGACGGTCGGCACGAGGTGCGGCGCGGCGATGACGGGACCCTCTGGGTCTCGCCACCGGTCGAGCCGGGTATCCGCCCGATTCCGGAGGGCGGCCTCGAACACGAGCCACGGACCGAAACCGTTCCGATGGGGCTCGTCGATGTGCCGAGCGGAACGCTGGTCCTCGCCCTCGCCTACCCGCCGCTCAACATGACGACCGACGGCGACCATGCGGGCGTTACGCATGGCGAAGGCGAACGCCTCGACGTCGTGGTCGGGCCCGGCGTCCTGGTGGTCACCCGCGAGCGCACCGCCGCGGGCCAGACGGTAGCTCTGCGTTTCCAGCCGCCACCCGGTGCCTGAACGATCTCTCGTAAGCCGCAGGCCGGACTCGGCACGGGCAGCTCGAGCTTCATCCGGCCCCCGACTGTCCGTGCGCTGCGGAGCTGCGCCGGTCCCGCGGTCGGTGGTCAGCGGGCCCGCTGCAGGGGCAGCCCTTCCTCGCGCCAGGCCGCGAGCCCACCGGCGAGGCTGTAGGCCTCGAACCCGGAGCGGCGGGTCAGCGCCGCGAAGTGCCGGGACACCCGCCCCACGGGGCAGACGAAGACCAGCGGTCTGGTCCGGCAGAACGGCAGCTGATCCGGGGGTGTGTCGAGCAGGACGTCGTCGCGCACGTTGATCGAGCCGGGGATGTGGGCGACCCGGTAGGCCATGGCTCCGCGGGTGTCGACCACGGTCGCGCGCCGGGTGCGGTCGAGTTCATCGAGTGCTTCCGGGCCGAGCTGCGGGACGGCGGCCAGTTCGGCCGGGTGTGGCGGGGCCGGGCGGGCCGGGTCGTCGAACAGCTCGGGGCGCCGGGCCCGCAGGTAGGACAGGTAGGGCTCGAGGCGGTCGCAGACGATCACGACCGCGACCAGGTCCGGGTCGTCGGGGCCGAGCGCCGCGGCGGCCGGGCGCAGGACGTCGAGCGCGGCGGCGTAGGCGGCGCCGGAGGTGGGGCCCGCCAGCACGCCGTAGCGGCGCGCCAGCAGCAGGGTGGCGTCGACCGCGTGCTCGGCGCCGACGGTGACGATGCGGTGGTAGAAGTCGGGCTGGAAGAGCCCGACGTCCCACATCTCGGTCTCGGAGCGGATGCCGGGGATGAAGTCGTCGCGGGTGGAGACCACCCCGACGGTGCGCAGCCGCGGGTTGTGTTCGCGCAGCGCGGTCGCGGTGCCGCGGGTGGAGCCGGTGGTGCCGAGCCCGCCGACGAGGTAGTCGACCCGCTCGATGCCCACCGCGGCGAGCGCGGAGCGGATCTCGGACCCGGTGCCCCGGTAGTGGGCCTCGACATTGCGCTCGTTGGTGTACTGGGAGGCGTGGTGCCAGGCGCCGGGTTCCCGGGTCATGGTGGCGGCGATGACCGAGGACACGTCGTCGGGCGCGGTGGGATCGGGGCACTCCGAGAGCCCGGGCAGCTCGACGATCTCGGTGCCGAGCAGGCGCAGCATGTCGCGGACCTCGCCGACCTTGATCCGGTTGGTGACCGCCCGCAGCCCGACGCCGTCCAGCGACCCCAGCACCCGCATGGCCTTGGCGGTATTGCCGCTGGACGCCTCGAGCAGGGTGCGGCCCTCGGCCCGGAGCCCGGGCAGTTCGTCGCGGAGCATCGCCAACGCGGCGCGGTCCTTGACCGAGCCGAACGGGTTGTGGGACTCCAGCTTCGCGTAGAACCGCAGCCGCGCGATGCCGTGCACGGCGGGGTCGAGCCGCAACAGCGGAGTGTTGCCGATCAGCTCGGTGATGCTGTCGTGCGGGCGCACGATCCCTCCTGGGCGGGACGGTGGTCGGCGTCGGGGACGACGGTGAACCCGCCGGGTCCGCGCCTGACCGCGAAGGTCGGGGGCAGTGGGTGCCCGGCGGCGGTGGCCGCGGACAGGTCCGAGTGGTATCCGGCGGTGTTGGGGAACACCAGCAGATCGCCGGGCCGCGGCCGGAAGGGCAGCCGGACGGCGCGGGTGCTGACCATGTCGCGCTCCAGGCACAGCCGCCCGGCGAGGAATGCCGCGACCGGTTCGGGCGGGCGCGGTGCGGCGTCGCCCGCCAGCAGCAGTGGGTCGACGAGGCTCTCCTGGTCGGCGGGGGTCACCTGGTCGCGGCTGATGTCGAGGTTCGCCAGGACGGACCCGTCCGGCAGGTCCCTGGTGAATTCGATGCGGGCGAGGGTGATCCCGGCGTGGTCGGTGAGCGACTTCCCCGGCTCCAGCCAGAGCTCGAGCAGGTTGTCGGTGAGGATCGCGGCCACCGAGCGCCCCTGCCCCGGTACCTCGGCGTCGAGCAGTGCGCCGAGCGCCGTCGCGGGGGCGACGGTGTTGGCGTACTTGTGGAACACCGGGGTGCCGGTGACCGCACCGGCCTCCACCCGGTAGCCGAAGGTGGCGCCCGACCAGGCCAGCGGCCGCCCGTGGCCGAGCAGCGACTCGCGCAGGGCGCGGGTGTAGGCGTCGTAGCTGCCGGGATCGGCGGCGAAGACCTGGCGCAGCCCGCCGCCGATATCGAGCACGGTGGGCGAGAGGCCGCGTGCCCACGCCGCCTCGAACAGCGGCAGGCACGCCGCGATCGCCCGCACCCGATCCCGCTGCTCGGCGGTGTCGAGATGGAAGGAGAAGCCGCGCAGCGCGATCCGGTCGCGGAAGGCCGCCAGCCGGTCCAGCACGGCGGGGATCGCGGCGAGCGCGATCCCGAACCGGCTGGCGGCTGTGCCGGGAAACCCGCTGATGCGCAGCAGAATCGGCACCGGCCCGCCCGCCGCGGCGGCCAGCTGCTCGACCTCCCAGACATTGTCGGCATTGACCGTGACCCCCTCGGCGAGCAGCCGCCGCAGGAATCGCTCGCCCTTGGGGCCGGTGGCCTCGATGCGGGCCGGGGCGAAGCCGGCGCGCAGCGCGCTGTCCAGCTCGCCGGGCGAGGCGACGTCGATGGCGAGCCCGGCGCGCTCGGCCTCCCGCGCGAACGCGGCGCTGCGATTGACTTTGTGCGCGTACCAGATTCGGTGGCTGAGGTCGCGCTGCTCGAGCACCGCGGTCAGCGCGGCGGCATTGGCCGCGAAGACCGCGGGGAAGACCAGATGCAGCGGCGTGGGGTGGCCTGCGGCGAGCGGCCTCGCGGACTCGAGGAACTCGCGCACCAGCGGATCGAGCAGCGCGGGGACCGGAGGTGGGATCATCCGCGGCCTTCCCCGCCCACGGACGCCACCGCACCCGCGTGCGGGGTCGGGTTGTACCCGCTGTCGCGCAGCGCCTCGAAGGCGCGGTCCCGGTTGCGCGTGCTGCGGAACTCCGCCCGCACGATCTTGCGGTCCAGGTCGACGTCGTGCACCGCGATGTCCATCGCGGTGAGGACCGCGGTGATGGTGCGCACGCAGTGTTTGCAGTTCATGTCCGGCACCGCGAAGACCGATTCCGGTGCGCCGTCGCTCTCCTCGCCCGCGGCGGCGAGCGGCACGAGTTCGCAGCGCTGGACCGCGTCGGCGAACGCCGCGACGAACCGCTCGACCACCAGCGGCAGCAGCGTGCTCGCCGCGGCCGGACACGCGGGCTGCTCGCCCGGGGCGAGCAGGGCGTACTGCCGGGAGATGAGGTCGAGTTCGTCGTGGTACCTGGCGATGGCCGCCTCGGTGCCGAGCCCTTCCTCGGTGCGCGCGCGGTGCATGACCGCGTGCGCCTCGGCGATCGTGGCCTCCTTCATGACGCGCAGCGTTGCCAGCGTGCCGGGGGTGTAGCGCAGCCGCCCGTCTAGGTCGGCGGTCAGCTCGACCGGGGCCATGCCGCGCCGGTGGGTGGAGGCCTGCAACTCCCAGAACCAACGGGTCGCGACCGCGACAAAGATGCCCGACCCGCGCAGCGCGAGCGCGAATCGCGCGGGGTCGCGGTGCCCGACGCGGTGCGCCAGCAGCGCGTGCTGGGTCAGGGCCCGCGCGGCGGCCTCCAACCCGACCCGGAAGACCTCGAGCGGTTCGTGGTCGGTGGTGGTGCCCGCCAGCACCGAGCGCGCGGCTCCGTCGAGACGTCCTGCGCGCTCGGCGAATCCGGCGTCCGCGCGGAGCCCGTTCCACAGGGCGAGGAAGGCGGTACGGGCCGCGATGGGCACGACCGGGCCGAGGCCGTCGCTGTGGAAGTGTCCGGTATTGGCCACCCCTTCCTCGTCGAGCCAGCTCACCCGGTGCGTGGCCGAGGTGACCTGCTCGGGCGGGCAGGGCCGCATGAAGCGCTCCAGATACAACCGCTGGGACAGCGTGAGGTGGCTGCCCGGCTCGAATCGCAGGGCGGTGGCACGGTATTCGATCCGGCTGTGCGTGCGGGGTGCGACCTGGGCGAAGGGGGCGGGTCCGGCGAGTTCGCGCAGAATCCGGGCTACGGCCCTGCGGTCGTATCGGGCAGCGCCATCGGTGTCCACGGGACCTCCTCGCGCCTGTCGGGCGCACCGCCCGGGCGGGGGTTGCCGAACGGCGTTCTCGGTTACGGCGGCGGACCGGCGCGCAGCCGATCCGACCTTCCACGATACCGATCCGCTACTGCCTCGGCATGCCATTGCGGGCGCCGGTCCTGTTCGCGCCGTGCGCTTTCCGTGCCGCGGTCTGCGCGCCGCGCCAGAACTCGACCGGTGTCTCGCGGGCGCGCGCCACCCGGGTGCGGATGGTGCCCACCGGGCAGCCGGTGGCCGCTCACCGTCACCGGCCCGGCCGGCGTGCGGTACCAGACCGCGGCCGTGGTCTCGGGCACGCAGGTTCCGGTCCCGCTCACCCCTGTCGCAACCCGCCGCGAACAGGGCATATGCTGAACGCCGCAGCTGGTTCGTCCCGAACCACCACGGTGGGCGCGGGGCGTCGAAGCCCACCGCCAGGCCTCTTCGGCCGGGTGGCGGGCGAGAGGGAACCCGGTGGGAATCCGGGACTGTCCCGCAGCGGTGAGCGGGAACGACCGCCGTCATCAGCACTGGACCCTCGGGTCCGGGAAGCGACGGCGTGGTAGGAAATGCCTGGGTTCGCCCCAGGTCGGCCCCTCGGGGGCCGGTGCCCGCGAGTCCGAAGACCTGCCCGCTGTGCCGGACACGCCGTGTCCGGCGGCCGTCGCCTCGTGGACCGGGCGCTACGCCGACCTGCCACGCATCCGGCTGTCCGGGTGCGTCGTCGTCGTGCGCGCCGCGGCGGGTGTCGGCCTCGAACCGGAAAGCCGGGTGTCGAGGAAGGGTGCCGGTGGTGGAGAAGCTGTATGCCGGGGGACGGCTGCGGGCGTTGCGGGAGCAGCGCGGGCTCTCCCAGTCCGGGCTGGCCAAGGCGCTGGCGTTGTCGGTGAGCTATGTCAATCAGCTGGAGAACGATCAGCGGCCGCTGACGGTGCCGGTGCTCATGCGGCTGACCTCGACCTTCGACCTGGAGGTCGGGTTCTTCGCCCCGGAGACCGACGCGCGGCTGCTCGCGGATCTGGCGGCGGTGTTCGCCGAGGATTCCGAGGCGGCCACGGTGACCAGCGGCGAGCTCGATGATCTGCTGTCCCGGGTGCCGACCGCGGCGCGGCTGCTGATCAGCCAGCATCGGCGGCTGCGCGCCGCCACCGGGCAGATCGAGCAGCTCACCGCGGGCATCGACGCGCCGCCGAGCGATACCCGCACCGCCATGCCGTACGAGGACGTCCGCGACTACTTCTACGACCGCCGCAACCACATCCCCGCGCTCGACACCGCGGCCGAGGAGCTGTTCACCCGAGGCCGGTTCACCCTGGGCGGGCTGGATCTGCAGCTGGCGCGGCTGCTGCGCGAGGAGCACGATGTCGCGGTCCGGATCCGTTCGGAGGACCCGGTGCGGCCCGGGCCGAAACGGGTCTTCGACCCGCACTCGCGCACCTTGATTCTGGCTCGGCGCCTCACTCCCGGACAGCGGGCCTTCCAGGTGGCGACGCAGCTGGCGTTCCTGACCCAGTCCGCCGTGCTCGAGGAGTTGCTCGCCGACACCGCCGGGTTGCCGGGGGAGTCGCGCCGGTTGCTGCGGATCGGGCTGGCCAACTACTTCGCCGGGGCGCTGATCCTGCCCTACGGCCCGTTCCTGCGCGCTGCCGAGGCGTTGCGCTACGACATCGATCTGCTCTCGGCGCAGTTCGAGGTCGGGTTCGAAACGGTGTGCCACCGGCTCTCGACACTGCAGCGGCGCGGGCAGCGCGGGGTGCCGTTCTTCTTCGTCCGCACCGACCGGGCGGGCAATATCTCCAAGCGGCAGTCCGCCACGGCGTTCCACTTCTCCCGGGTGGGTGGATCGTGCCCGCTGTGGGTGGTGCACGACGCCTTCTCCACGCCGGGGCGGATCCGAACCCAGATCGCCGAGATGCCGGATGGGCGCGCGTACCTGTGGCTGGCGCGCACCACGGGGGAGAGCAACCCCGGCTACCTGGCACCGGCGCGGGACTTCGCGGTCGGGCTCGGCTGCGACCTCACCTTCGCCGACAAGCTCGTCTACTCCCACGGCCTGCCGATCACCGATCGCGCGGCCGCGGTGCCGATCGGGGCAGGCTGCCGGGTGTGTGAGCGCACGGCGTGCGCGCAGCGTGCCTTCCCGCAGATCGGGCGCCCGCTGGCCGCGGATGAGAACCGTCCGGCCAACACCCCGTACGCCCCTGCGGCATCGACCGGATCCAGCTGAGCGCAGCGAGATTCAGTGCCGCGCGAGCAGCGGGGCCGACGTGGCGACGGCAGCGGCCATCCGCACGGCCTGCACGGTGGGAGCGACATCGTGGGTGCGGATCACCGCCGCACCTCGGTCACGACGTCGTCGTAGTGCGGGGCGCTCGAATTGCCCGCCGTCGAGGAAGGAATCCGGTGTGACATTCAGGATTCCCATGATCCGGGTATTCATTTTCGAGCAGAGATCCTTCCGCCGAATTCCCGTGGCACGTGGCAGCACTGTGGAGCCGGGGGTTCGCCCACCCTATCGCGACGGGGGACCGTTCTTCGATGTCGGCCGGATCCCCCTCTGCCGCAGGCGGGTCCGCGTAGCCGGGGCTGCCCTTCCGCAATTTCCACAGATTTGCAGGGTTGCTTCCACAAAATTCGCCGGATGCGACGGATTTCCCCGCTGCCACCCCGGCTGTAGCGTGCGAAACAAGCGAAATTCCCTCGACGACCCGGAGGCATCGGCCTGTGAAGAATCATCTCGTTCGCACCCACCGTTCCGCGGCGGACTTCCCCCGCGAGCAGCACCTGGCGTGGCGGATCGCGGAGGTGGCCGCCGACCCGGTCGAGGTCGCCCCGGAGACCGAGGAGATGATCGTCAACCGGATCATCGACAACGCGGCCGTGGCAGCCGCGTCGCTGACCCGGCGCCCGGTTTCCAACGCCCGCGCCCAGGCGCTGGCGCACCCCTACGAGCCCGGCTCGACCGTGTTCGGTGTCGGCGGCCGCTTCTCCCCGGACTGGGCGGCTTGGGCCAACGGGGTGGCGGTGCGCGAGCTCGACTTCCACGACACCTTCCTGGCGGCCGAGTACTCGCACCCCGGTGACAACATCCCGCCGATCCTGGCCGTCGCCCAGCATGCGGGCCGGACCGGGCGCGAGCTGATCCGCGGCCTGGCGACCGGTTACGAGATCCAGGTGGATCTGGTGCGCGCGATCTGCCTGCACGAACACAAGATCGATCACGTCGCGCACCTGGGTCCGTCGGCGGCCGCCGGGATCGGCACCCTGCTCGGGCTGGACACCGCCACCATCTACCAGGCGATCGGGCAGGCGCTGCACACCACGACGGCGACCAGGCAGTCCCGCAAGGGCGAGATCTCCAGCTGGAAGGCGTACGCCCCGGCCTTCGCGGGCAAGATGGCGGTCGAGGCGGTGGACCGGGCGCTGCGTGGCGAAGGGGCGCCGTCACCGATCTGGGAGGGCGAGGACGGCGTCATCGCTTGGCTGCTCGGCGGTCCGGACGCCGAGTACTCGGTGCCGCTGCCCGGCCCCGGCGAGCCCAAGCGCGGCATCCTGGACACCTACACCAAGGAGCACTCGGCCGAGTACCAGTCGCAGGCGCCGATCGACCTGG
Organism: Nocardia sp. NPDC057353; assembly: GCF_042667085.1. NCBI lineage: Bacteria > Bacillati > Actinomycetota > Actinomycetes > Mycobacteriales > Nocardiaceae > Nocardia > Nocardia sp. NPDC057353. The sequence continues at coordinate 37,136 of NZ_JBHVAK010000037.1, read as the reverse complement.
CGCGGCGGATGCGAGAGCGGATCGGCGACCTGGACCAGATCGCCTCGATCGTGCTGCACACCAGCCATCACACGCACGTGGTGATCGGCACCGGCTCCGGCGACCCGCAGAAGTTCGACCCCACCGCCTCGCGCGAGACCCTCGACCACTCGGTGCCCTATATCTTCGCGGTCGCGCTGGAGGACGGCACCTGGCACCACGAGCACTCCTACACCCCCGAGCGGGCGCAGCGGCCATCGACCGTGGACCTGTGGCACAAGATCTCGACCGCCGAGGATCCGGAGTGGACCCGCCGCTACCACTCGACCGACCCGGCGGAGAAGGCGTTCGGCGCCCGCGCCGAGGTCACGCTGAAGAGCGGCGAGGTGATCACCGACGAGCTGGCGGTCGCCGACGCGCACCCGCTCGGCGCCAGGCCCTTCGCCCGCGAGCAGTACATCGCCAAGTTCCGCACCCTCGCCGAGGGTGTGGTCGAGCCCACCGAGCAGGATCGCTTCCTGGAGGTGGCCCAGCGCGCGGGCGAGCTGTCCGCGGGTGAGCTGTCGGAACTCACCGTCACCGCCTCGGCGGATGTGCTCGCCCGCGCGCCGCGCTCGCCGAAGGGGCTGTTCTGATGACGGGGCTGCTCGCGGCGACCACCTCGGCGGCCGACAAGCGGATCGCCTTCCGCACCGGGCTGACCTCGGGGAAGATCCAGCGGATCCCCGGCGCCTTCAATCCGCTGGTCGCCAAGCTGATCCAGGAGATCGGGTTCGAGGGCGTCTACGTCTCCGGCGCGGTGCTCTCCGCGGATCTGGGGCTGCCCGATATCGGGCTCACCACGCTCACCGAGGTAGCCGGCCGTGGGCAGCAGATCGCCCGGGTGACCGACCTGCCGGTGCTCATCGACGCCGACACCGGCTTCGGCGAGCCCATGAGCGCGGCCCGCACGGTCACCGTGCTCGAAGATGCCGGGATCGCCGGGCTGCACCTGGAGGACCAGGTCAACCCGAAACGCTGCGGGCACCTGGACGGCAAGGCCGTGGTGCCGGTCGAGGACATGCTGCGCAGGCTGACCGCCGCGATCTCCGCGCGCCGGGACCCCAACTTCTTGATCTGCGCGCGCACCGACGCCGCGGGCATCGAGGGCATCGACGCCGCCATCGACCGGGTCGAGGCCTATGCCGACGCCGGTGCGGACCTGATCTTCACCGAGGCGCTCTCCACGCCTGCCGATTTCGAGAAGTTCCGGGCCGCGGTGGACGTTCCCCTGCTGGCGAATATGACCGAGTTCGGTAAATCGGAGCTGCTCTCCGCCGGGGTGCTGGAGAAGATCGGCTACAACGCCGTGATCTACCCGGTGACCACGCTGCGGCTGGCCATGTTCGCCGCCGAGCAGGGACTCCGCGAAATCTTCGCCGAGGGCACGCAGTCCGGGCTGTTGGACCGCATGCAGCATCGCTCGCGGCTCTACGAACTGCTGCAGTACGAGCGCTACAACGAATTCGACTCCGACATCGTCAATTTCTCGCTCGGAAGGAACCAGTGATGCCGGATATCTACAAGGGTCTGGCAGGCGTCGTCGTCGACACCACCGCGATCTCCAAGGTGGTGCCCGAAACGAACTCGCTGACCTACCGCGGCTACGCCGTGCAGGACCTGGCCGCCCACTGCTCCTTCGAAGAGGTCGCCTACCTGCTCTGGAACGGCGAACTGCCCGGCAATGCCGAGCTGGAGCGCTTTCAGCAGCAGGAGCGGGCGTCGCGCCGGGCGGACCGCTCGCTGCTCTCGCTGGTGGCGAAGATGCCCGACACCTGCCACCCGATGGACGTGGTGCGCACCGCGATCAGCTACCTCGGTGCCGAAGATCCCGACGCCGAGGACAACTCGCCGCGCGCGAACCGGGCCAAGGCGCTGCGCATGTTCGCCGTGCTGCCCACCATCGTCGCCGCCGACCACCGGCGCCGCCACGGTCAGGACCCGATCGCTCCGCATTCGCACCTGGGTTACGCGGAGAACTTCCTGCACATGTGCTTCGGAAAGGTCCCCTCCCGGGAGCTGGTGCAGGCGTTCGAGGTCTCGCTGATCCTCTACGCCGAGCACAGTTTCAATGCCTCCACCTTCGCCGCGCGGGTGGTCACCTCGACGCTGTCGGACATCTACAGCGCGGTCACCGCCGGGATCGGCGCTCTGAAGGGCCCGCTGCACGGCGGCGCCAACGAGGCCGTCATGCACCACATGCTGGAGATCGATGATCCGGCGCTGGCCGAGGAGTGGCTGCGGGCCAAGCTCGCGAAGAAGGAAAAGGTCATGGGCTTCGGCCACCGGGTCTATAAGAACGGTGATTCCCGCGTGCCGACCATGAAGCAGGCTTTCCTGGATATCGCCGCCGCCACCGACGGGCAGAAATGGGTGCGGATGTACGACATCCTCGAGCGCACCATGGTCGACGCGACCGGGATCGAGCCGAATCTGGATTTCCCGACCGGCCCGGCGTACTACCTGCTCGGCTTCGATATCGAGGTCTTCACCCCGATCTTCGTCATGAGCCGGATCACCGGCTGGACCGCGCACATCATCGAACAGGGTGAATCCAATGCGCTCATCCGGCCGCTGAGCGAATACGTGGGCGTCGCGCAGCGCCCGGTCGTGGCCTGACCCATCCCTTCCCGGCCATCGACGACTCACCCGACCATGCGACCGGATTGATATATTCGTCGGTGCAGCTGGTTCGCCGGAGGCGGAGTCGAAGGAGCCCCTGACCCGTCCGATGGCGTCGAAGCCCGTCGAGCACAGTCGGCGGGTGAGAGGGAACCCGGTGGAAATCCGGGGCTGTCCCGCAGCGGTGAGTGGGAACGACAGCCGTCACCCGCACTGGGCACCCGCCTGGGAAGCGACGGTCGGTAGGACCAGCCCCGGGCCCCGGGGCCGACCCGATTCGGGTCGATGCCCACGAGTCCGAAGACCTGCCCGTTGTACCGGAGACGCCGTCTCCGGTGGCCGTCGCCTCGCGGATCGGGCGCTACGCCAGTGGACCCGGGCACGGGAACGATGCTTGCAGGGCTCCATCAGCGTGCGCTCTTGAAGGGTGGCGGTTCTTACTGCTGACTCTGGAGCTCATCAATGTCGAACTCGCGCACCACCTTCACCGCGACCGTGCTGGGATTCCCGCGCGTCGGCCCGAATCGGGAACTCAAGCGTGCCACCGAGGCGTACTGGGCGGGCCGCGCCGATGCGGCGAGCCTGCACGCCGTCGCGAAGGACCTGCGCACCGCGCAGCTGACGGCGGCTCGGGACGCCGGGCTGGATTCGGTGCCGGTGGGCACCTTCTCGTACTACGACCAGGTGCTCGACACCGCCGTGCTGCTCGGCGCGCTGCCCGAGCGGGTGGCCGGGATCGTCGACGAGCTGGATCGCTACTTCGCCGCCGCCCGCGGCAATGCCGAGGTCGCGCCGCTCGAGATGACCAAGTGGTTCGACACCAACTACCACTACCTGGTGCCCGAACTCGGCGCGGACACGGCGTTCGCGCTGCACCCGGAGAAGCCGCTGGCCGAGCTGAAGGAGGCGCTCGCGCTCGGCGTGCCCGCGCGGCCGGTGGTCGTCGGCCCGATCACCTTCCTGAAGCTGGCCAAGTCGGTGGACGGCAGCGACCTGCTGAACCGGCTGCCCGACCTGCTTCCGCTCTACGAGCAGCTGCTCGGGCTGCTCGTCGAGGCCGGTGCGCAGTGGGTCCAGCTCGACGAGCCGTCGCTGGTCACCGACCTCACCGAGGCCGAGCTGGCGGCGGTGCGCAGCACCTACCAGCGGCTCTCCGAGCTGTCGGCGCGCCCGGCGATCCTGGTGGCCGCCTACTTCGGCCGGTTGGGCGTGGCGCTGCCCGCGCTCGCCGAGACCGGGATCGAGGGAATCGCCGTCGATCTGGTCGCCGGCGGTGACGCGGATCTGGCCGCGGCGAAGTCGATCACCGACAAGCTGATCGTGGCCGGGGTGGTCGACGGCCACAACATCTGGCGCGTCGACCCCGACCACGCGCTGCCGTACCTGACCGAGCTGCGCGATGCCGGGGTGACCGTCGCCGTGTCCAGCTCCTGCTCGCTGCTGCACGTTCCCTACAGCCTCGCGCCCGAGACCGACCTGGACGAGCGGTTGCGCAGTTGGCTCGCGTTCGGTGCCGAGAAGATCGCCGAGATCCGGCTGCTCGCCACCGCACTGGCCGAGGGGGAGAGCGCGGCGCTGGAGATCGCGCGCACCGCCGTGGCCGACCGCAAGGCCGACCCGCGCCTGCGCGTGGCGGCGGTCCGCGAGCGGCTGGCGAACCTGGACGCGGACGCCGTCCGCCGCGCCCCCGCCGACGAACGCCGCATCCTGCAGCAGGAACGCCTCAACCTGCCGCTGCTCCCGACGACCACCATCGGCTCCTACCCGCAGACCGGCCGGATCCGGGTGGCCCGTGCGGAACTCCGCCGCGGCGAGATCGATCAGGCCGAGTACGACACCCGCATGCGCGCCGAGATCGCCGAGGTGATCGCGCTGCAGGAGGAGATCGGGCTGGACGTGCTGGTGCACGGCGAGCCGGAGCGCAACGACATGGTGCAGTACTTCGCCGAGCAGCTCGACGGCTTCGCCGCCACGATCAACGGCTGGGTGCAGTCCTACGGCACCCGCTGCGTTCGCCCGCCGATCGTCTACGGCGACGTGGCGCGCCCCGCGGTCATGACCGTCGAGTGGATCACCTACGCCCAGTCGCTCACCCGCAAGCCGGTCAAGGGCATGCTGACCGGCCCGGTCACCATCCTGGCCTGGTCGTTCATCCGCGACGACCAGCCGCTCGCCGACACCGCGCGGCAGATCGCGCTGGCCATCCGGGACGAGACGGTGGACCTGGAGGCCGCGGGCATCGGCGTCATCCAGGTGGACGAGCCCGCGCTGCGCGAACTGCTGCCGCTGCGCCGGGCCGACCAGGCCGCCTACCTGGAGTGGGCGGTCGACGCCTTCCGGCTCGCCACCGCCGGGGTCGCCGACGCCACCCAGGTCCACACGCACCTCTGCTACTCGGAGTTCGGTGAGGTCATCGGCGCGATCCACGGCCTGGACGCCGACGTCACCTCGATCGAGGCGGCGCGCTCGCACATGGAGGTGCTCGACGACCTCAATGCGATCGGCTTCGACCTCGGTGTCGGCCCGGGTGTCTACGACATCCACTCGCCGCGCGTCCCCGGCGCCGACGAGGTGCAGAAGTCGCTGGCGCTGGCGTTGAAAGCCGTTCCGGCCGAACGGCTGTGGGTCAACCCGGACTGCGGGCTCAAGACCCGCAAGACCGATGAGGTGACCGCCTCGCTGCGCAACCTCGTCGCGGCGGCGCAGGCGCTGCGCTGACCTGATCCCGGGGTGGCGCGCTGCTGCGCCACCCCGGCATTCCGGCGCTTCCCTTCGATTCCGAGGCCGACAGGCACCACTCTTCGCACACGGGCGCGCTGACCGTGCGAACCCGCAGGCGCGCTGCGCAAGTGTGGCTCGGACCTCGTTCGCGGTGCTGCCGTGTTCCGGACCGAGGTGGGTATTGCGCGCGTATGCGCGGACGTGAGCACGTGATCTTCGACTACGGCTGCGCGGCGGTGCACTGCACGGTGCCGACGCTGCTCGGGCTGCCCCGCCGCAGCCGGGTGTTCCTGGCCGCGCTCGGCTCGGCGCAGCTCGGGCTCGCCGCGCTGACGGCGCGCTCGGTGCTGGGGCAGCGCGCCCACCGCCGCATCGAGCGGGGGTTGATCCCGGTCTACTTCCTGCTGCCCTGGCTCACCGGGGTCCTCCCGCATCGCCGCACGCACCTGTACCTGGCCGCGCACAGCGCCGCGCGGGTGCTGCACCGGCGCGGCCTACTCCGCTGCGCCGAGGAGTCCGAAGGCGGCGGCCAGCGGTGCCGCGGCGGCGGGGTCGCCGGTGATGGTGAGCGCGCCGCTCTCGACGGCGCCGCCGAGTGTCACCGTGCCGTTGGCCAATTCGGCGAGCGTGGCGACGTCGGCGGCGACGACCGCGCGCGGTGACTCCGCCGGGACCGCGCGGAACTCGATCCGCTCCGGCCCGATCGTGAACCGGAAAGCCACGCCTTCGGTCCGGAGCTCGTAGACCCCGTGCGCCTCCGGTCGCACCGCCTCCGGCCGAAACCTGGCCTCCATGGCGATGGCCACCAACTCCGGGTCGAGATGCTGCCCCGGTGTGGGCGCACCGAGCCGGGGCAGCCCCCAGCGCGAGAGCGAATGGAAGACCGGGCGCAGCGCCTCGCCGTCGGCGGTCAGCTGGTAGACGGCCGAAGCCGCTGGGGGCGGCAGGGTCGTCCTGCTGATCACCCCCGCCGCGTCGAGTTCCTTGAGGCGCTGGCTGAGCAGCCCGGTCCCGATGCCGGGGAGGCCGTCCAGCAGGTCGGTGTAGCGCTTGGGGCCGAGCAGGAGGTTGCGCAGGATCAGCATCGACCACCGCTCGCCGAGCAGGTCGAGCGCGTGCGCGACGCCGCAGTACTGGTTGTAGGTGCGCTTGGCCATGGTGTCCGCAGCAGGTGCTGCCTCCCTGGGCGCGCCGAACGCGCTGACGAGAGCCTTCGGTGCGCGCAGCACGCCGGAGTCGCTGTACCTCACCCGCGTCTACGGGATTCGTGCGCTCGCCATGGGGTTCGGCTACCTCACCGCCGGTCCCCGGGAGCGGGCGCGATGGCTGCGCCTCGGACTGCTCATCGACCTCAGCGACACGGTCGCCGGCCTCGGTCACGTCCGGCGGCGGGACGTCTCCCCGCGGGTGGCGTGGCCGCTGGTCGCGCTGACCGGGGCCTACGCCGCGGCCGAGGCGGTTCGGCTCGGCGTGCGGTAGTCAGGCGGCGCCGGTGTCGCTGTGCCGCGCGTAGGCGGCTTCGCGGACGGTGTCGTCGTCCTCCAGCCCGGCGCCGAGCGCACCGCCGACCGTGGCCAGCGAACACGTCAACCACGCCAGCTCCAGGTAGTCCCCGATCCCGACCGGATGCCCCAGCGCCTCGGCGAACCCCGCGGGCACCACCAGGAACGCCGCCGCCAGCACCGCCAGACCGAACAGCGCCAGGTAGAACGCGCCGACGCCGATGAGCACGGTCGCGACGGTCGCGATATTGAACATCGCCACCTGCTCCCGCATCCGCCGCCCCGGCGCGCGCTCCCACAGCTGCGCCCCGATCACCAGCGTGGCCGCGATGGCCACGATCGACCCGACCATGGCCAGGGTCGACCGCACGGCGCCGAAGGTGTCGGCCATCCGCCAGATATCGGAGGTGATCAGCGCGAACACCCCCGCCGCCGCGGCCGCGGCCAGCGCGCGCGAGAGCCGGAGGGTGAGCCGCCACGGCTGGTTGGCGCGCACCATGCCGGTGATCAGCCGCAGGTTGCCGGTCAGCACCCTTGCGGTGAACGCCGAGGCGCCCGGTTCGGTGTCGGTGCCGAGCTCCCGCACCCGTCGGATCAGTTCGCGATCGGTCGAGCCCGCGGAATCCGGATCGTCCGGGTCGTGGCCGAGCAGCCGGGCCACGAGTTCGGCCGCGACCTCGTTCAACCGCCTTCCCCGCCCCCGCGGCCCGAGCGCGGGAATCGAGACGACCGCGACCCCGTGCAGCGGGCTGGCGTGCGCCAGCACCGGGCGGCGGCGCTCGTGCAGCGGCAGGTCGGTCACGCCTATCACCACGTCCCACCCCCGGGCCAGCATCAGCTCCCGCGCGGCCGCCACGATCTCGCCGTCGCCCGCCGGCGGCGTCACCAGCCGGTCCTCGACCAGCTCGACCTCCCACTCGGCCCCGGCCAGCCGTGCCCCGAGCCCGGCGGCGAAGGCCTCGTCGCCCAGGTGCTGCCGCGCCAGCTCGAAGGCGGGCCCCGGCGCCGCCACCACCCCGAGTACCACCCGCGGCTCCCCGTGCTCCCGTTCGACGCCGCGCGGCGCTTCTTCTGTCGTCACGTCGGGTCATTCAAGACGTGATCGAGGCCGCGGTCGAATCCGGGTGCCGGGTCAGCGGCGCTGGATCGAGGTGAAGGTCATGCGGTCGCCGCGGTAGAGCGAGCGGCGGTGTTCGATCGGCACCCGGTCCGGGTCGTAGGAGATGCGGTTGAGCAGGAACATCGGGGTGCGGGCGTCGACCGAGAGCAGCGCCGCCTCGCGGGCGTCCGGCAGCGTGGTCTCGATGCTGTCCACGGCTTCGTCGAAGGGGATGCCGCGGGAACGGATCTCGGCGTAGAGCGAGGCCTCGGTGTCGAAGGTCTCGACCAGGCCGGGGTAGCGGTGGGCGGGGAGCCGGGTGGTCTCCAGGCCGACCGGGATCCCATCCACCACCAGCACGCGCTCGAGCTGGACCACCGGGGTGCCGACCGGGATCGCCAGCGCCGCCGCCAGGAAGTCGTCGGCGCTGAGCCGGGTCCAGGCCACCAGGTCGCGGCGGGCCTCGCGGCCCTCGGCGCGCGCCGCCTCGGTGTAGGAGCCGAGCGCCAGCGGCTGCACCAGCTTCGGCCTGGCGACCACGGTGCCCCGGCCGCGGCGCTGGATCCGCCCCGCCACCAGCAGTTCGCGCAGGGCTTGGCGCACGGTCTCGCGGGAGACCCCGAAGCGCAGCGCGAGCCCACGCTCGGAGGGCAGCTGGGCGCCCTCGTCCAGGCGGTCGAGGAGTTCGTCCACGTGGGCGCGCACGACCTGATGCTTGAGGACCCGGGGTTCGGGCTGCGACGTCACGGAAACAGCCTACCATTTTTGGTATATACCAATTGTTCACTTTGCGTTCGCTCGGCGTGTGCTGATTGGTCTATACCAAAAGTCACCGTAGTTCCCGTGCCACAGCAACCCACCGACATCGCGCTCGCCGTGCTCGACATGGCGGGCACCACCATCGCCGACGACGGGCTCGTCGTTCGCGCCTTCGAGGCCGCCGCGACCGCCGCCGGGCTGCCCGCCGCGGGGGAGGAGCGCGACCGGGCCCGCCGGTACGTGCTGGACACCATGGGCCAGTCCAAGATCGAGGTCTTCCGTGCGCTCTTCGGCACCGAGGAGCGCGCCGCCACCGCCAACACCGCCTTCGAGGAGGCCTACGCCCGCTTCGTCGACGAGGGCGGGCTGATGCCGATTCCCGGTGCCGCCGAGGCCATCTCGAGGCTGCGCGGCGAGGGCGTGCTGGTGGCGCTGACCACCGGGTTCAGCCGCGGCACCCAGGACCGCATCCTGGCCGCGCTCGGCTGGGAGACGCTCGCCGACCTCACCCTCGCCCCCGCCGAGGCGGGCCGCGGCCGCCCCTACCCCGACCTGGTGCTCACCGCGCTGCTGCGGCTCCGGGTGGACGACGTCGCCGCGGTGGCCGTGGCGGGCGACACCGCGGGCGACATGCTCTGCGGCCGCCGGGCGGGCGCACGCATCGTCGCGGGCGTGCGCACCGGCGCCCACGACGCCGCGACGCTGCGCGAGGCCGGTGCCACCCACGTGCTCGACACCATCGCCGAACTGCCCGCCCTGCTCCGTCCCGCCTGACCCGCAGCACTCCGAGAGGACCGCTCCACCATGTTCTTCCGCCACCGCCGCCCGGCCCGTGCCCTCGTGGCCGCGCTCACCGGGCTCACGCTCGCACTCGCGGGCTGTTCCGGCTCCGACTCCGAATCCCGCAACGCGCAGGGCTTCCCCGAGACCATCACCCTGGCCGCCATCCCGGCCGAGAACTCCAGCGACCTGAAGGCCAGCTACCAGCCGGTGATCGCGCTGCTGGAGCGGGAGACCGGATCGAAGGTCGAGTTCGTGCAGGCCTCCGACTACGCGGGCGTGGTCGAGGGGCTGATCGCGGGCAATGTCGACCTCGCCTTCTTCGGCCCGTTCGCCTACGTGGTGGCCGGACTCGCGGGCGCCGACATCACCCCGCTCGGCGCGGTGGTCAAGAACGCGGGCGGCAAGCCCGGCTACCAGTCCTACGGCCTGACCCGCGCGAACAACCCGGACATCAGGACGCTGGCCGATTTCCGCGGCAAGAAGGTCTGCTTCGTCGACCCCAGCTCCACCTCCGGGTTCCTCTACCCGAGCGCGGGGCTGATCGAGGCGAAGGTCATCGCCTCCGGCGCGGAGCGCGACCTCTCGGCCGGGCTGACCCCGATCTTCGCGGGCGGCCACGACTCCTCCGCGCTGGCGATCGCGGCGGGCGACTGCGACGCCGGCTTCGCCTTCGACACCATGGTGGACAAGACCATGATCGAGAAGGGCGACCTGGAGCCGGGCGAGCTGGCGACGATCTGGAAGTCGGAGACCATCGCCGGATCGCTCTTCGCCGCGAGCAACGCGCTCGGCGCCGAGACCGTCGACGAGCTGCGCGCGCTCTTCACCGAGCAGCTGAACATGGACCGGCTGCAGGCCGCGGGGATCTGCACCGGCGAGGCCTGCCGCTTCACCGACGAGCGCGCCTGGGGCGTCGTGCCCGCCACCGACGCCGACTACGACGGCGTGCGCAAGGTGTGCGAGGTCACCGGCTCGGACAAGTGCAAGGGCTGATCCGATGACCACCCCGGCGTTCCCGCCCGCCGTCGCCGGTGACGATGTCGTCGTCACCGTGGACGGGGTGAGCAAGCGCTTCGGCGCGGTCACCGCGCTGCACGAGGTCTCCTTCACCGTGCACCGCAGCGAACTGGTCGTGCTGCTCGGGCTCTCCGGGTCCGGCAAGTCGACGCTGCTGCGCTGCCTGAACGGGCTGCAGCCGGTCAGCGCGGGCCGGGTCGAGGTCGACGGGGTTCGGGTGGACCTCGCGCGCGGCGCCCGGCTGCGGGCGCTGCGCCGCGATGTCGGCTTCGTCTTCCAGCACTTCAACCTGGTCGGGCGGCTCAGCTGCCTGGAGAACGTGCTGATCGGCGGGCTCGGCAGGTTGCGGCTGCCGCGCTACGGCACGCTCACCTACCCGGCCGCCATGCGGCGCGAGGCGCTCGCGCACCTGGAGCGGGTGGGGCTGGCCGGGCTGGCCGAGCGGCGCGCCGACACGCTCTCCGGCGGCCAGCAGCAGCGCGTCGCCATCGCCCGCACGCTCATGCAGCGGCCGCGGGTGGTGCTGGCCGACGAGCCGGTGGCCTCGCTGGACCCGGAGAACGCCGGGGTGGTGATGGACCTGCTGTTCCGGATCTGTATCGAGGAGCAGCTCACCGTGATCTGCACCCTGCACCAGGTGGATCTCGCGCTCGGCTGGGCGCACCGGCTCATCGGGCTGCGCAACGGCGAGAAGGTGCTGGACCGGGCCGCGGTCGAGCTCTCCCGCGACGAGGTCATGGAGATCTACCGCCGCGTCGACCCCGACGACGCCGCCGCGACCACCCCGGCCCGGCCGCGATGAGCGTGGTGCTCGACCCACCGCAGCGGCGGCCCGCCGAGCGCGACGACCGCGCCCGCACCCCGCGCCCGTGGACGCTGCGGCTACTCTCGCTGCTGGCCGCCGTGGCGGTCCTCGTCTCCGCCGCCTACCTCGAGTTCGCCCCGGCCACCCTGCTCGACGGCATGGACGACATCGCCAGGCTGCTGGACCGGATGCTCCCGCCCCGGCTGGACGACCCGGCCCGGATCTCCACGCTCGCGCTGGAGACGCTGCTCATGGCGGTGCTCGGCACCGTGCTCGCCGCCGTGGCCTCGGTGCCGCTGGCCTTCCTCGCCGCCCGCAACACCACCCCGCACCCCGCGGTGCACGCCGTGGCGCGCGCCGTCATCACCTTCTGCCGCGCCATGCCGGACCTGCTCATCGCGGCGCTGCTGGTCCGCGGGCTCGGCATCGGGGTGCTGCCCGGCGTGCTCGCGCTGGCGCTGCACTCCATCGGCATGCTCGGCAAGCTCTTCGCCGACGCCATCGAGCAGACCGACCCCGGCCCGCGCGAAGCCGTGCGCGCCACCGGCTCCGGTCCGCTGCGCGAACTGGTCAATGCCGTGCTGCCGCAGGTGGTCCCGGCCTGGATCGGGGTCTTCGTGTACCGGGTCGACATCAACCTGCGCATGTCGGTGGTGCTCGGGTTCGTCGGTGCGGGCGGCATCGGCTTCGCGCTGCAGGACGCGCTGCGCGGCCTGGCCTACCCGCGGGCCATGGGGATCGTCGCGGTGATCCTGGTGATCATCGCCGCCATGGAGCTGTTCGCCATCGGCATTCGGCGCGTCCTGCTCGCCCCGAACCGCTCCGACCCGCGCCGCGACCGGGTCGCCCGGTTCGCGCTCGGCGGGTTGGTCGGCGGGGCGACGCTCGCCGCGCTGGTGGTGCTGGAGATCGACCCGCGGTCGCTGTTCACCTGGGTCGGGCCCGCCTGCGACGTGTTCGGGCGGATGCTGCCGCCGGACTTCGGCGCGCTCGGCCCCGAGCTGATCGACGCCACCGTGCAGACCGTCGCCATCGGCGTGCTCGCCACCGGCATCGGCGGGCTGCTCTCCATCCCGGTCGGCATCGTCGCGGCGCGCAATGTCTCTCCGCACCCGGTGCTCTACTGGGTCGCGCGGGGCTGGATCCTGCTGGTGCGCGCGGTGCCCGAGCTCATCGTCGCGGTGGTGTTCGTGGCCGCGCTCGGGCTCGGTCCGATCGCGGGCACCTGCGCGCTGGCCATCGGCTCGGTCGGGTTCCTCGGCAAGCTCGTCGCCGATGCGGTGGAGGAGATCGACCCCGGACCGCTCGAAGCGGTCGCGTCGGTCGGTGGCGGCTGGTGGAAGACGGTCACCGCGGCGGTCCTCCCGCAGGCCGTCCCGGCGATCGTCGGCTCCTGGCTCTACCTGCTCGACGTCAATATCCGCACCTCGACCGTGCTCGGCATCGTCGGCGCGGGCGGCATCGGCTACCTGCTGTTCGAGTCGATCCGGACGCTGAACTTCGAGGTGGCCGGGGCGATCGTGCTGGTGGTCTTCGTCATCGTCTACCTGATCGAAAGGCTCTCCGGATGGATTCGCTCGCTGGTGGTGTGACCAGGGCGGCGGTGTGGACCGGCGCCGGGACCGCGGTGCGCGAGGTGCCGCTGCCCGCGCCCGGCCCCGGCGCGACGCTGGTGCGGGTCGCGCTGGCCACGGTGTGCGGCAGCGACCTGCACACCGTCTCCGGCAGGCGGCCGGGGCCGTGTCCGTCGGTGCTCGGCCACGAAGCCGTCGGGCGGGTGGTGGCGGGCGGGCCGTTCCCGGCGGGAACCAGGGTGGTGTGGTCGGTGACCGCCTCCTGCGGTGACTGCGCGCGCTGTCGGGTGGGGTTCACCGCGAAGTGCGAGCGGGTCAGGAAGGTGGGGCACGAGCCGTTCGCGGGGGAGTGGCCGCTCTCGGGCGCCTACGCCGAGCACATCCTGCTGCCCGCCGGGGTCGCCGTGGTCGCGGTGCCCGAGCAGCTGCCCGATGCCGTCGCCGCGCCCGCCGGGTGCGCCACCGCCACGGTCATGGCCGCGCTCGAGGCCGCGGGCGAGCTCGCGGGCCGCCGGGTGCTGGTGACGGGGGCGGGCATGCTCGGCCTCACCGCCGCCGCGGCGTGCGTCGCGCGCGGCGCCGAGGTCGTGGTGGCCGATCCGGACCCCGAGCGGCTCGCCGTCGCCGCCGCGTTCGGCGGGCTGCCGGACGACGGCGGGCCGGTCGATGTCGCGCTGGAGTTCTCCGGCGCCCCCTCGGCCGTCGCCGCCGCGCCCGGCCGCCTCGCCTTCGGCGGCACCCTGGTCCTCGTCGGCTCGGTGACGCCGGGGCCCGCGGTCCCGGTCGACCCCGAGGCGGTGGTACGCGGCTGGCTCACCATCACCGGTGTGCACAACTACGAACCCCGCCACCTGCACGAGGCGGTCGCGTTCCTGGACGCCACCCGCGACCGCTACCCGTGGGCCTCGGTGGTGGCACCCCCGGTCGCCCTCGCCGCCGTCGAGACGGTGCTCGTCCCGCCCCCGCCGGGGCTGCTGCGCGCCTCGATCGCGCCCTGACCGCGGTGACCGGGTAGTTTCGAGCCGGTCCAGGCGAGGAACGGAGGCGACCGTGCGGCCACCCGGCACCCTGCACGAGCACGTCGCCGCCCAGCTGCGGTCGCGGATCCGCGACGGCGCCTACCCCGTCGGCGGCTCGCTGCCCAGCGAGGGGGAGCTCTGCGCCGAGTTCGGCGTCTCCCGCGGCCCGGTGCGCCAGGCCGTGGCCGCGCTGCGCGCCGAAGGGCTGGTAACCATCTCGCGCGGCCGCCCCGCGACCGTGCGCGGCCGAACCCCGGCCCGCGGCATCGCCACCTTCACGCCCTTCACCCGCTGGGCCGAGAGCACCGGGCGGGCGGCGGGCAACCGCACCGTCGAGGTCGCCCGCCGACGGCCCGCCGTCGAGGCCGCGGCGGCGCTCGGGGTGGACGCGGCGGAGTTCGTCGTCGAGGTGCTGCGGGTGCGGCTGCTCGACGGCGAGCCCGCCATGCTCGAGCGCAGCACCTTCACCGAAGCGGTCGGCGCCCTCGTCCTCGGCTTCGACACCGATTCCGGCTCGATCACCGACTTCCTCGCCGGTGCCGGGGTGCGCTTCGCCACCATGGAACACCAGCTCGACGCCGTCGCCGCCGACCCGCTCGACGCCGCCCACCTCGGCATCGCCCCCGGTACCCCGCTGCTGCGCGAGCGCCGCACCTCCCGGGACGAACACGGCGTGCCGTTCGAGTACGCCGACGACCGCTACCGCCCCGACCTGGTGACCTTCACCCTCACGAGCTCGACGCCGCCCCGACCTGGGTGATCCGGTCGAGCACCGAGGCCGCCAACCCCAGCCCGGTGGTCATGCCGATCCCGGTGGTCACCGTGGCCACGTGCACCCCCGGCTCCGGCTCCGCGATCAGGAACTCGCGGCCCCGTGCCGAGCTGTAGACGCCCTGCCAGCGCTCGCGCACCGCGATGTCGGTGCTGCCGAACAGCTCCCCGGCGTGCGCGAGCAGCATCTCGAACCCGTGCTCGGACTGGAACGGCGACTCCGACGGCTCCCGGATGTGGGTGTCGCCGATGATCAGGCTGCCGTCGGCCTGCGGGGTGACCATGAGGTGCAGGTCGGCCGCGACCTCGGCGGGGTGGTCCCGGCGCAGCCGGTCGCGCAGCGCGTCGGTGCCCGCCAGCCCCGCGAACCCCGAGTACCGCAGCAGCGACCAGCCGGTGAACAGCGGCCCTGGCAGTGGTCGCGGCAGCCGGACCGTCGCACGGAGCATGTGCAGCCTGCACCGCAGGAGGCCGTCGCTCTGCTCGGGGAAGAGGCGGTCGACGTCGTGGTTCACCGCGACTACGATCGCCGCCGCGGTCAGCGTCCCCCGCGAGGTGCGCACCCGGCCCTGCTCGACCCCCAGCACCGCGGTGCGCCACCGGAAATCGACCCCGCGCTCGCGCTCCAGCCAGGCCGCGATCGCCGGAGCGGCCGCGCGCGGATCCACCTGCAGATCCCCGGGCAGGTGCATGCCGCCGACCGCGTCGGCCACCGGCACCTGCTCCAGGAACTGCTCCCGGCCCAGCATCCGCACCTGCTCCGCGCCGCGCGCGGCCGCGAACTCCGCCATCACCGCCAGTTCGTCCGCCTCCCGCGCCACGCACCAGGTGCCCGCGGTCCCGAGCCCGAACCCGGCCTCTCCGGCCAGCCGGATCCAGTGCTCGCGCCCCGCCCGCGCGTAGTCGAGCGCCTGCCCCGATTGCGCTGTCACGCAGGCGTGCCCGAAGTTGCGGACCGAGGCGCCGAGGACGCGGTCGTTCTGTTCGACCACCGCGACCGAGAGCCCGCGCTCGCGCGCGTGGAACGCGTGCGCGAGCCCGACGATGCCCGCGCCCACAACGATCAGGTCGTACCGCTCAGATTTCACGCCTCACTGTGGCGCGAGGCGGACCAACTTGTCTATACAAGTAGGCGAATGTTCACGGCCTGTGCATACAGTTGGCCCTGTCAGTGCTCGATGAGCGCGCTGATCCGCCGCCGGTGATCGGTGAAGTCCGCGTCGTTGACATCGCGCGGCCGCGCCAACTCCACCGGAACCACCGCTTTCACGTGCCCCGGCGTGCCGTGCGAGATCCCGCCGCTCATCACCACCACCCGATCGGCCAGGTAGACCGCCTCCTCCACGCTGTGCGTGACGAACAGCGTGGTGGTGCCGGTCTCCCGGTGGATGCGCTCGAGCTCGCGCTGCAGCGAGCCGCGGGTGAGGGCGTCCAACGCGCCGAAGGGCTCGTCCATGAGCAGCACGGCGGGCTCGTTGCAGAGCACCCTGGCGATGGCGACGCGCTGCTGCATACCGCCGGAGAGCTGCTGCGGGAAGCGTTTCGCGACCCGGGTGAGGCCGACGAGCTCGATGTAGCGGGCGGCCGCGGCGGCGGCGTCGCGGCGGGAGGCGCCTGCCTGGCGCGGACCGTAGGCGACGTTCTCCTGCACGGTCAGCCACGGGAAGAGGCCGTAGTCCTGGAAGACGACGCCGCGGTCGGGGCCGGGCCCGCGCACGGGCGCGCCCGCCACCTCGAGCCGCCCCGAGGTGGGGGTCTCGAAGCCTGCGAGCATGCGCAGCACGGTGGACTTGCCGCAGCCGCTGGCCCCGACCACGGCGATGAACTCGCCCGCGGCGATCTCCAGGTCGAGGTCGGCGACCGCGGTCACCGGGCCCTGTTCGGAGGGGAACTGCTTGCCGAGCGCGGCGATGGTGATCGGGGCGCCGAGGCGGACGGTGCTGGTCATGGGTGCTCCTTCAGACGAGCCCGGGGCGGTTGCGGGTGGCCGCGCGCAGGGTGAGGGTGAGCAGGCGGTCGGAGGCGAGCCCGGCCAGGCCGATGACGATCATTCCGGCGACGATGATGTCGGTGCGGCTCATGTCCCTGGCCTGGGTGATGAGCGCGCCGAGGCCGGTGCGGATGCCGACGGTCTCGCCGACGACCAGCACCACCCAGGCCAGCCCGAGCCCGACCCGCAGCCCCGCGGTGATCGAGCGCATGGAGCTGGGCAGCACCACGGTGAAGAAGGATTTCCAGGCCGGGGTGCCGAGCATGGCGGCGGCCTCCAGCAGCCGCGGCGAGACGGCGGAGGCGCCCGCGATGGTGTTGACCAGGATCGGGAAGAACGCGGCGATGACGATCAGGAAGATGGTGGAGCGATCGCCGAAGCCGATCAGCAGCAGCGCCAGCGGCGCCCACGCGGTGACCGGGATGGGGCGCAGCAGCCCGACGGTGGAGTCGAGCAGCCGCTCCACCACCCGGATCCGGCCGATGAGCAGCCCGAGCGGGATCGCCAGCGCGGCGGCGATGAGGAAGCCGTTGAGCACCCGCAGCGCGCTGGCCGCGGTGTGCCGCCACAGCGTGCCGCTGGTCGCCTCGCCGGACCCGACCGCCAGGTCGGCGATCCGGGTGACGACCTCGGCCGGGGAGGGGACGAAGCGCATGTCGATGCCGAGCGGCAGCTGCCACTGCTGGCGCACCGCCAGCGCCCACACCGCGGTCAGCGCCAGCGGCAACCCCACCGCGTAGAGCGCGCTCACCAGGCGCTTGCCCGGCCGGAGGCGGCGCGGGGTCGGGGGAGCGGGGAGCGCGGCCGGAGCGGTGACCGGTGGGTCGGTGACGGTGGTCATTTCGCGCCCTCCTCGGCGACGGTGTCGGCGGTGTCGACGAACGACGGGTCGACGAAGACGGCCATGTCGGGGGTCCGCGGCAGCTGGCCGAGCGCCGCCATCTCGCGGGCGAGCGCGGTGACCTGGGCGACGTACTGCTCGGAGAGGTCCGCGCGGGGCCAGGTGTTGGCGATGGCGGTGGCGGCGACGGCCGGGTCGAGCCCGAACTGCTCCACCACCCGCTGCCGCCACTCCTCGCGGTGGGTGTCCATGTGCCGCACGGCGTCCCGGTGCGCGGCGACCACGGTGCGGACCAGCTCGGGGTCGGCGCCGATGACCCGCTGGGTGGTGGCCAGCCCGATATTGACCTTTCCGACCGGGGTGTCGTACGGGCTGACGATGTCGCGCGCGCCGCGCTGCTTGGCGACCGAAGGGCCGAGCTCGGCGGAGGAGAAGGCGTCGATCTGGCCGCCCGCGTAGGCGTTCGCCATGTCGGCGAAGGTCAGGTTGACCAGGGTGAGGTCGCGGTCCGGGTCGATGCCCGCCGCGGTCAGCGTCGAGCGCAGCAGCACCTCCTGCGAGGAGCCGACCGGGTACCCGACCTTCTTGCCGCGCAGCCCCCGCACATCGGGGATCGATGGCTGCCCGACGATGGCGGAGCCGCCGTCGGCCGAGGAGGCGATCAACCGCACGTCCTGCCCGTCGGCGGCGCCCGCCAGCATCGCGGGCACGCCCATGGCGGCCACGTCGATCCGCCCGGAGACCAGGGCGTTCTTCACATCCGGGGAAGAGTCGAACACCGCGACGTCCACCCGCGCGCCGCCGGTGAGGAAGCGGTCGTAGAAGTAGGGGGCGAACAGGTGCGGCTGGCCGCGCAGCGTGCCGACCCGGATCACCGTGCCGCCGTCACCGCCGCCCGCGCTCGGGGTGAAGGTGGCGTCGATGCTCGAGCAGCCGGTGACGAGCAGCGCGGCGGCGGCGAGCAGGGCGAGCAGGGCTCGGAGGGGTGCGGCGGTGGGCGTGCCTCGCGGCGACGGCGTCATGCGGGTACCTGGCAATCGTTCGTATACGGGGCGGTCGACATCGCTGTATACGTTGCGGTACTCGTGTTCCGGCACCGTTGTGCCGAGGTTGAGAGCGCGTTTCCTTCGTTTCGCTCACGTTTCCGCCAGCGGGGCTGCGCGGCGACAGCTCCGCACCGGCCGCGACGGCCGGTACGGAGCTGGTTCAGCCGGCGAGACCGTACTCCGCCACCTCGGGGCGCGTCGCCCCGGATCGATTGTCGTTCGCCGCGTCACCGCCGGTGACGGTCTCGCGCTCGGCCGCACGCTCGGTGACGGTCGGCTCCGGATCGATGACCGGGCGGGTGAACACCGCCGCGGCCGCGTATTCGGCGACGCAGGCACTCCAGTTCCACATCGCGTCCCCCTTCTCCGGGCCGCCGGACGAGTTCCGGCGGGACCTCGACGGTAACCGGGCACCCGACGTCGGCGACACCGATTTTTCGCCCGGCGCCGCGGGGTCGCGCCGGTGCGCAGGCGCTGAAACCGCCGCTCGACAGCGGTCAGCGGTCGATCGCGGTCCGTCGCTCGTCCTCGGGTCGCCGCGGCGCGGTCGCCCGATCCACCTTGCGTACCAGCAGGACGGTGGCGTCCTCGGAGAGCGGCGTCCGGTGGTGCGCACCCACCGCCGTGATCACCTGCCGCACGGTCTCCGGCGGCGGATGACCCGAGGACGCCTCCCGCCGCAGCAGCTCGGTGAGGCGCCGCAACCCGAAGCGGTCACCACCGGGGTCGGCGGCGCCGGTGACGCCGTCGGTGTAGAGGACCAGCCAGTCGTCGCGGTGCAGCTTCTCCTCGCCGACGACCCCGGCGGCCGCACCGAGACCGAGGGGCGCGCGCTGCCCGGCGCCGAGCGGGTCGGCCATCGTGCCGCCGCGCATGACCAGCGGTTCGGTGTGCCCCGCGTTGACATAGCGCAACCTCCCGCTGTCGAGGTCGAGCTCGGCCAGTACGGCGGTGGCCAGCGGACCGGCGCCGAAGCGGTCGACCAACTCCTCCTCGATCGCGCGCGCCTGATCGAGCAGCCCGCCACCGGCGTGCCGGACACTCCGGTAGGCGGCGAGCGCGGTGGCGGCGATCAGCTCGGCGCATGTCCCGGCCGCATCGAGGATGAGCAGCTGCGCGGTGGTCTCGGAGAAGGCGTAGTCGAAGACGTCACCGCGCAGCTCGTAGCGCGGCTCGACGGCGGCGCTGACCACGACGTCGCCGACCCCGGCCGTGCGCGGGGGCAGCAGCGACCAGAGCAGCTCGGCGGGGACGGTGCGGGGCCGGGTGAGCCGGGCCCGGTCCAGCCCGTCGCCGTAGTGGGTGGTGATGGTGACGAGGTGGCCGAGCAGCCGCGACACCCAGCGGCAGTGCGCGCGGAGGCCGGGGTCGCGCAGATCCTCGGGCTCGGGGACGCCGATTTCGAGCACGCCGAGCCGTTCGATCCCGTCCAGCAGCGGCATCCACAGCGTGGGGGCCTGCTCCGTCGAGGACAGCGCGGCCACCTCGCGGAAGGCGCGGCCCGCGGTGGTGGTGTCGAGGTCGAGCGCCGGCGCGCCGGGGCGGCCGGCGGGGCGCAGTGCTCGCTGCTCGTAGTCGACGAGGTGCACGGTGAGTTCGACGCCGAGCGCGGTGCCCGCGGCGTGCGCGATCACTGGCAGCCGGTCCGGTGCGGCCAGGTGCGCGCCGTCCACCAGCTCGACCAGCGCGGAGAGCGGCGGTGTAGTCGGCCGCGGGTTGCGGAAGGGGCGGCTGTAGGTGGCGCGCTTGGTCTCGGTGCGGCGGTCGAGGTGTTCGTTGACGACGTGGGCGAGCATGTCGCGGTCGCGGGCGGAGAGCATGGTCATCCCGTGCACGTAGGCGTCGACCTCAAGGAATCCGGCGTCGCCGCCGATGCCGAAGTACTCGGTCCACAGCGCCTCGACGTCGAGCCCGGCGCCCGCGAACGCAGCGGTGAAGGCGCGCTGCTGCTCCTCGGCGCGGTCGCGGCCGGAGGACTCCCTGGCACCGGTCACCACCGCTCGTCCTCGCGGTCGGCGGTGAGCTGCTCGGCGACTCGGCGGATGGAGGTCTGCCGGTCGCGCGCGTGCTGTGCGAGGGAGAGGAAGGCGGCGTGCTCGTCCACCCCGTCCCGGCCCATGAGGAAGCCGGTCGCCCGCGCGATCACCTCCCGGCCGCGCAGCTTGTCGGTGATCCCGGCGCTGACCGCCTCGGCCTCGGCGGCGCCGACCAGGTGCGCCACCAGCAGCGAGGCCTGCGCCGCGAACAGGGTGAGCAGGTGCTCTTCGCGCGGACCATAGGCGCCGGTGCCATAGACCTTCATGGCGCCGAGCCCGCGCTCGCCCGCGACCAAGGGCGCGCTGAGCGTGGAGACCAGCCCGAGTTCCGCGGCGCGCGGACCCCAGCGCGGCCACCGCGGATCGGTGCCGACATCGTCGACGCGCACGACGATCCGCTCCGCCGACGCGGTCAGGCACGGGCCGTCGCCCAGCTCGTACTGCAGCGCGTCGGCGCGCCGCACCAGGTCGCTGGTCGCCGCCGTCGTCCCGCGCTCGCCCGCGCCGTCGAACAGCGTGAGCCCGGCGCCCGCGGTGCCGGGAACGGTCTGCACCGCGAGCTCGGTGATCGTGGCCAGGCCGTCGTCCACCGTCCGATGGGACAGGAACAACCCCGCCATGCGCGCGAACGCGGCCACGATCTGCTCGGCCGCGGTGGTTTCGCCCAGCCCGCCGCCCGTCGAGTCCTCCGCCGACACCTGCCCTGCCTCCCGTCACCTCCGCTATGGGCGGTCAGTACCCCGCTCGCTGTCGGTTATGCCGGAGGGGGCAGAGCAGGACGGCAAAAATCTGTAGTCCAGGGGGTAGACATTGTGTGGCGAACTCACTAATGTCTCTCTCGTCGAAGAGAGAAGGATTAGTAGCCGGGCAGGGGAGCTGCCCGGAAGCGAAACCCTCGGCCCTCCGGCGGAGAAGAGAATCCGGTGCAGTCGGCCGGACCGCCGGAGGGGCCCACCGAATGATCCGTCGACCTGGGAGGTGGCTACTGGAACACGCATCTCGACCTCACGTACCCGCCCTGTGGCGGGGCCCGGATTCTTCAGTCGGGCCGTGATTTCGATTCCCTCGTCAACTCTTCCGGGCCCCGGCGCGACAGCGCCGGGGCCCCTTGTCGTGCCCCCGAGAGGTGCCGTGCCCCCACCCGAAACCGATCCCACCGACGACGCTACGGCGGCCGAGCGCCTGGACGACCAGGACTACCCGGCCTACAGCATGGGCCGCGCCGCCGAGATCCTGAACGTCACCCCCGCGTTCCTCCGCGCCCTCGGCGCCACCGGGCTGCTCGAACCCCAGCGTTCGGCCGGTGGGCACCGCCGCTACTCCCGCGCCCAGCTGCACATCGCCGCACGGGCCCGCGAACTCGTCGACCGCGGCACCCCCCTGGAGGCGGCGAGCCGCATCATCTCCCTGGAGGACCAGCTCGCCAGGGCGCACGCCCACAATGCCGAGCTCGCCGAGCGGAACCGGTCGGAGCCGGAGGACTGAGATGCCGCTGAACACCGGGCTCTCGCCGCGCCTCGCCGCAGTGGTGGCCGCGCTGCCGCTGCGCCCGGACTCCCGGGTCCTGGAGATCGGCTGCGGCCCCGGCGCCGCGGCCCGCGCGGTCGCCGCCCGGGTCACCACCGGCACGGTGCTGGCGATCGACCGCTCCGCCACCGCCGTCGCGCAGGCACGGGCGGGCGGCGCGGATCTCATCGCCGCCGGTCGGCTGCGCGTGCGCAGGGCGGCGGTCGAGGACTTCGCGCTCGAACCCGGCGAGGACCCCTTCGACCTGGTGTTCGCCGTCCGGGTCGGCGCGCTCGACGGGCGGCACCCCGCCGCGGGCGAGCGGGCGCTTCGCCGGATCGCCGCCGCGACGACCGCGGGCGCCCGGCTCTTCGTCGACGGCGGAGACCCGCTGCGCGAGTTGCCGATTCCACGGCATTGAGCCCGGCCACGGGACGGCGCCGCCGCCCGCTGGTTGAATGCCGGGCATGTGGTCGTCGATAGACCGGGGCACCCGGCGCTACTGGAAAACCGTCGGACGGCAGGTCGACCTCGCGAGTGAGCACGCGTGGTTGCGGGCGCCGATCTCCGCGGACCCGCAGGCCACCGTCGCCGACAACTGGCTCGCGACCGAGGCGCAGCGGGTCGGCGGCCGGGTCGCGCGCGACCCCGACGCCGGGCTGCTGCCCGACATCGACGCCCTCGCGGGCCCCGGCTTCGACCCGGCCCGCCTGCACCCGACCGTGCGGGACTTCTACGAGCACACCGCCCGCTGGCGGATGGAGGCCTGGGTGCAGTGGACCCCGGTCTTCGCGCCCGGCGGCGCGCTGATCACCCGGCTCTTCGGCCGCCGGGTGGGGCAGCTGGCGCTGCCGGTCCGCCCGCTGGACACCGCGCGCGGCATCGACAGCCGGGTGGAGACGTTGCTCGACGCGGACGGAACCCACCGGGGCGCGGCCTGGTTGCGCACCGCGCGCGCCACCGGCGAGTACATCTACAGCGGGTTCTACCGGGCGACCCGGCTCCCCGGCTCGGCGCAGCCGAGCGTGCACGTCTCCTTCCCGATGCCGCTCGGCACCGTCCAGGTTTTCCTGCGCCCCGAGGTCGGCGCGGACGGCGCCCTGCGGCTGGTCTCCCCGCCGGGGCCGTTCGGCGCCGACGGCGCGTACGTCACGATCGTGGAGGGGGCGCGGGCCTGGGCGGCGCGCGTGCCGCTGCACGAGCGGTTCGACGTCTACCCCGACGGCGCCCGGCTGCTGCGCACCGACCACACCCTCGCCCTCGGCCGGGCCACCGCGCTGCGGCTGCACTATCTATTGGTACCGATGGGCACTTGAAAGTGCTGCGTGACAACGGATTCGCGACCGCGTGCCGCGCGGGCGCGCACCGCCTATACGGTGGGACCCGTTCCACTCCGGAAAGTCGACCGCGGCAGCGACGGGCTTCGCCGCTCGCGGACCGGCCCGCTCGACGCGCTCGCCGTCGCGCTCCCGGGGGTCACTCACGAAGGAGAACACGCGTGACCGAGATCGCCCCCCAGGCGACCAGCCTGACCGCCGTGCAGCGGTCCATGGGCAACCGCGACATCCCGGCCGGACCCGCCCGCACCGCCGTGTTGCGCCGCCGCTACGAGGCTCCCGTCGCCGAGGTGTGGCAGGCCATCACCACCCCGAACCGCGTCGACCGCTTCTTCCTGCCGCTCAGCGGCGACCTGCGGGTCGGGGGGACCTGGGAACTGCAGGGCAACGCGGGCGGGACGATCCTCGCCTGCGAGGCGCCGCACCTGCTGCGGCTGGAGTGGACGCCGGTCTACGGCCGTGACTCCAGCGACCACGTCGAGGTGCGCCTCGAGGCGGACGGCCCGGACGCGACCTGGCTCGAGGTCGAGCACGCCTCCACCGCCGACGTCTTCCACAACGACCCCGACACCGGCTGCTTCGGCGTCGGCATCGGCTGGGAGGGCCCGCTGCACTACCTGGGCGAGTTCCTGCGCGGCGCGCTTCCCGACTACCCCGGCACCGAGTGGTACACCTTCGACCACGTCGAGGAGGTGCGGCTGGCCGGGCTGCGCGGCCGGGCGTGGGCGGAGGTCGAGGCGGAGCACGCCGCGGCGGGCAACGCCTGATCGACCGGCCGGGGGAGCGGGCCGTGGAATCCGCCGTCGAAGCCGTGTGCACCGAGATCACGCGGCGGGATCTCGGTGGAGTCGCCGGGGTCTACCTCTACGGTTCCGCCGCCGCCGGTGGCCTGCGGCCGGACAGCGACGTCGACCTGCTCGTACTCACCCGCCGTTCGCTGACCGACGTCGAGCGCACCGCCCTGGTCGCGGTGCTGCTGCGGGTGTCCGGGTGGCGCGGGCACGCGACCGCCTTTCCCGACGCGACCGGTAGGCGTCCGCTGGAATCGACGGTGCTCACGCTGGACCAGGTGCGGCCGGTGCCGCCCGCGCCGCGGGTGGACTTCCAGTTCGGCGAGTGGCTCCGCGCCGACCTGGTGCGTGGCGCCCTGCCGCGCCCGGTCGCCGACCCGGACGCGGTGGTCCTGCTCGCCACCGCGCTCGCCGCGCACCGCGTGCTGGCCGGACCCGCACTCGCTGACCTGGTCGCGCCGATCCCGCCGCAGACCTTGCGCCGGGCACTCATCGCGGTCGTCCCCGGCATCGTCGCGGAGATGTCGGGCGACGAGCGCAATGCGGTGCTCACCCTGGCGCGGATCCTCGTCACCCTGGCGAGCGGCCGCATCGTGGCCAAGGACGAAGCGGCGGCTACCGTCGCCCGCACCCTGCCCCCGCCCGATCGTGCCCTGCTCGAATCGGCCCGCGCCTGCTACCTGACCGGGGTGGACGTGGATTGGGATGCAGCTCGGGCGCGAAATCTCGCGCATGCGCTGGCCGCCCGCGTTCCCTACTCCTCGTGATCGGCGAGCGCCTCGCGCACGGTGGGGTAGACGGGGATCTCGACTCCCTGATCGGCCAGCCGACGCAGCACGTCGCGGGTCTGGCCGATATTGCGGGCGACCCGCAGCGCGATGCCATCGGTTCGGAGGCTTGCCGAGAGCCCGGCGAGCATGCGGGCGGCGGTGACGTCGATGAACGGTGAGGTCTCGGCGTCCAGCACGACCACGCGGGTGCGGTCGGTGACGAGCGCGCGGACGTGGTCGGCGACCCAGTCGGCATTGGCGAAGAAGAGCCCGGCTTCGACGCGCACCACCACGGCGTCGGCGGGGGCGGGGAGCTCGGGGTGGCGGGCGCGGTCGAGCCACAGGTCGCCGTGGTCGGCGAGCGTGGCGACGTGCGGGCGGGAGGCGCGGTAGAGCAGCAGCAGGACCGAGACCCCGACCCCGATCAGCAGCCCGGGCAGGGTGTCGAAGATCAGGACACCGGCCAGTGCCGCCGCGGCGGCGAGGAAGTCGACCCGGGCGGCGGGGCCGTAGAGCGCGCCGAGGCGACGGGTCCAGATCCGGTAGAAGCCTGCGAGGGAGGGGAAGTCGATCAGCTCGAGCACGGCGGCGATGACCACCGCGGCCAGCACCGCCTCGGGCAGGTTCTCGAAGAGCCCGGTCAGGAAGAGCAGCGTCAGCACGGTCAGCCCCGCGACCACCAGCCCGGAGACCTGGCTGCGGGCCCCCGCCGAGCCGTTGACCGCGGTCTTGGAGAGGCTGCCGTTGACGACCATCCCCGAGCAGAACCCGGTGCCGAGGTTGGCGGCGCCGAGCCCGGTCAGCTCCGCGTTCGAGTCGACCCGGTACCCGTTGCGCGCGGCGTAGGTCTTGGCCGCCCCGAGCCCCTCGGCGAATCCGATCAGCACCACGCCCAGCGCGGGGCCGAGCAGCTCCAGGTAGTCGTGCGCCGACAGCCCCGGCGGCAGCCCGGGCGCGGGGAGCCCCGGGGCGATGTGGCCCACCACCTCGACCCCGCGCTCGGGCAACCCCAGCCAGGTCGCGGCGGCGATCCCGGCCAGCACGACCAGCAGCGAGCCGGGGACACGGGGCAGCCACCGGCGCAGGGCGAGCACCGCGGCCAGGCCGAGCCCGCCGAGCACGGCGGTGGCGGCGTGCAGCTCGCCGAGGTCGCCGAGCACGGCCACCGCCTTCTCGAAGAAGTTGCCGTGCCCGCCGTCGATGCCGAGCAGCGCGGGCACCTGGCCGATCAGGATGGTCAGGGCGAGCCCGACGATGAATCCCTTCAGCACCGGCTCGGAGATGAAGGCGGCGACGAAACCCAGCCGCGCCAGCCCGGCCGACACCGCCACCGCGCCGGTGGCGAGCGCGAGCGCGGCGGTGAGCGCCAGGTACCGGGCCGGGTCACCCCCGGCGATCGGCGCGACGATGGCCGCCGAGAGCGCGGCGGTCGCCGACATCGGCCCGACCACCAGGTGCCGCGACGAGCCGAACGCCGCGTACAGCAGCAGCGCGGGCACCGCGGCGTACAGCCCGACGACCGGGTCGACCCCCGCGATCCCGGCGTAGGCCAGCGCCTCGGGCACCAGCACCGCCCACACGGTGACCCCGGCCATGAGATCCGGACGCAGCCAGCCGCGCTGGTAACCGGCCAGTGAGCCGAAGACCGGCCACCACCGGCCGGCGGTCACAGCGCCTCCAGGCCCTTGCCGATCAGCGACGCCGCCATCAGCGCGAGCACGATCCCCATCACCAGGTGGTTGTTCGCCGACAGCCACCGCTGCATCGCCTCGAGCGGGGCGCGCAGCCGGTCGGCGGCGAGCCGGTAGCCGAGCACCGGCACCACCACGGTGGTCGCGGCCAGCGCGACGAAGACCGCGCCCGCCCCGATCGCCGCACCGACCGACAGCCCCGCGGTGCCGAGCAGCAGCCCCGCCGAGACGCAGAGCAGCAGGTTCTTCGGATTCACCGCGGCGAGCAGCACCCCGAGCCCGACCGCGCGCCCGAAGGTGACCCGGTCGATCGCCGTCATCCAGCCCGGCTTCGTGTGATCTCCGCGGGCCCGGAACTGCCGGACCGCCAACGCTACCAGCAGCACCCCCAACCCGATCTTGGCCCAGGCGACGCCCTGCGACGGCGCGGAGTCGTCGCCGGTGTCGATCGCCCCCGCGGCGGCCGTGACCACCGCCGTCGCCCCCGCGATCCCGGCGACCCAGCCGAGGGCGAAGCCGGTGCTGGTCGCGGCGGCATTGCGCGACATGAGCATGAGCACGACGGCCACGATCGGGATCGGGGAGATCGCGACGCCGACCGCGATCGGCAGCAGCTGCCCCACCGCGTTCAGCACGGCCGGAACCTGTTCCGTACACGGGTCATGGGCTCGCCCCTTCCGGTGGAGATCGCGCGACAGGGTCGACGCTAGGAACCGGTCGGCTCGCGCACCTCACCCGAATCGGGTGAGGTGCGTGGCGGCGGAGCCCGTCACGGCGCGAACCACATCGGAAGCAGGGTGGGGCCGCCCGGGAGTGGGAGCGGTGCACCGTGTGGGGCGAAGCCGAGCCGGGCGTAGAGGCGGGCGGAGCGTTCGGTGCTCGCCGCGAGGAAGGCGGACTCGCCGGTCGCGGCGAGCCGGTCCAGCCCGGCGCCGAGCAGGGCGGTGCCCGCGCCGGTGCCGCGGTGCTCGGGCACGGTGGCGATCGAGTGCAGGTAGCGGTGCGGGTACTCGCGCGGGTGCGCGGTGGCGACCCGCCCGACCGCGAGGGCCAACCGCTGCCAGGCGCCGACTTCGGGGTGGGCGGCGGCGAGTGACCGCAGCTCGTCGGCCTCCGCGCGGTAGCGGCTGCCGTCGGCCATGCGCTGCCACACGGCGACGGCGCGGATCGCGCCATCGGCGCGGGCGATCCACACCTCGTCGTCCCGGATCGCCGCCGCGATCACGGCGGGGGTGTGCGCGCGGCGCAGCTCCGCTACCGCCGCCTCCTCCGCACCGGCCACCCACACCGCCACCGCCTCGTCGGCACCGGCCCGCAGATACGCCGCCGCCACCTCCGGCACCTCGTCCGGCCCCGCCCTGTGCACTGCGAAGTCCTGCATTCTCGTCCTCCGTTCCCGGCATCGCTGCGACCGAAAGTAGGGACAGGCCAGGCTGAGAACCAGTCTTTCGGCACACTCGGAGTCGTGACGAGAGAGGGTTGCGCCCGGTGCGGCGCCGTGCTCGTCCACTCGGAGCGGGGACGCCGCCGCCGCTACTGCTCCCGCTCCTGCCAGGCCCGCGCCTACCGCGCCCGCCGCGACGCATCCCCACCGCGCCCGCCCCGACCCGCCCACCTGACCACCGTGCGGATCGCCCGCACCGCCGTCGAGCTCGCCGACCGCACCGGCCGGATCGTCCTGCGCGAGCTGGCGGCCGAACTCGGCATCACCACGGCGGCGCTGCACCGGCGGGTGGGCACCAGGGACTCGCTGGAAGCGGCGATGGCGGAGCTGGTACTGGGCGAGGTCGTCCCACCCCCGCGCGGCGACTGGCGGGAGCGGCTGTGGCACGTCGCGCACGAGGAGTGGCGGCTCTACCGCGCGCACCCGTGGCTGCTGCCGGTGCTCGCCCGGCAGCGGCCACCGCTCGGCCCCGCCCTCTTCGACCTGGTCGACCCGGCCCTGGCCGCGCTCGACGAACTCGGCGCGCAGACGCTACCCGCCTACCTGGCGGTTTCCGGCCTCATCCAGGGCTTGGCCCTGCTCACCGCGGCCCCTGCGGCCGCGGCGGGGGAGCCGCTGCACGAGGCGATCGATCCGGCCGCGCACCCGGTCGCCCACCGCCTGCTCGCGAACCCCGCCGAACCCGATCTCGACGCCGTGCTCGACACCGCCCTGGACCTGCTGCTCGACGGCATCGCCACCCGGCTGACCGAGGAGCCGCGCTAGAAGACCACGTCCAGCTCGACCTCGGCCGCCGACCCGGCGACGAGCCCCTCCGCCGCCCGCACCGCCTTCTTCACCGGCAGCACATAGGTGGCGCGCTTCGTATCCGGGAACAGCGATGTCGACCACGCGGTTCCACCGATCCGCACCCGCACCTTCACCGCCCCGAACCCGGTGGTCCGATGCCCGTACCGCTCCTCGATCTCATCGGCCACCTCCTCCGGCAGGCTCAGGAAGTGCCACGAGCCCGCGCCGTCGTGCTCCCACACCGGCGCCGTGAACGAATACCGCGATCCCACCCCGCCACGCTAGCCCCGGACACCGACAGTTCGGTGCGGCTGCGGAACCCTATCCCGGCAGCAACTCCGCCTGCCGCTCCGCGACCGACTCACGGATGGCGCGCATGACCGTGGCGGTCGCGGGCCGCTGCAACCGCCGCGGCGCCAGGCACGCGGTGAACTCCAGGGTGAGCGCGACCTCGTCCGCGAGCACCCGGACCAGGGTCGGCTCCCGGTCACCGACGAAGGCGGGCAGCAGCCCGATCCCCGCCCCGGCGAGCACGGCGGCGGTCTGCGCCTGCACGCTGGTCGAGCCGAAGCTCACCTGGCGGGTGCCGGTGACCCGGCTCAGCACGTCGAGATCCTCGACGCGCAGCAGGCTGTCGATGTAGTAGATCAGCGAGTGGCCGCTCAACTCCGCCGCGGAGGCGGGCAGGCCGCGCTCGGCCCGGTACTCCGCGGCGGCGTACAACCCGAGCCGGTAGTCGGTGAGCTTCTCGGCACCGCGGCGCCCGACGACCGGTTCGCCGACGCCGATCTCGATGTCGGCGCCAACACCGTAGGCGCTGAGCCGGGTCTGGGTGACGATCTCCACCGACAGCTCCGGGTTGATCCTGTGCAAGTCCGCGAGTATCGGAGCGACGAAGTAGGCACCGAAAGCGTCGGTGGTCGCGATCCGGACCAGCCCGGAGAGCGCGCGTTCGCGCGGGGTGGTGCTCACCTGGTCGCGCACCTCGTTGAGCGCGGATTCGATCTGCTCGCAGGACTTCAGCAGCCGGTGCCCGAGGTCGGTCAGCTCGCAGCCCTGAACACCCCTGACCAGGACCGGCGCCCGCAGCTCTGCCTCCAGCGCCGACATCCGCCGGGAGATCGTGGCGTGGTTGAGGCCGAGCGCCGAGGCGGCGCCGACGAGCGAGCCGCAGCGGGCGATCTCCAGCAGGACGACGAGGTCGTCGGCGCGCATCCGGACTCCTTCGGCGGCGGGGGCTGTGCGAATCCGCACAGCCTATGTTCCGAAACTCGCCTTTTCCGAAGCTGTAACCCGGATCACCCTTGGTCGGTGGCCGGCAGCACCAGCGCACGGCATCGAACAGAAGGGCACACCGACGTGAAGATCTGTTGGATCGGCCTCGGGAACATGGGTTCGCCGATGGCCGGGCACCTGCGCGAGGCGGGGCACGACGTCACCGGCTTCGACCTGTCTCCCGAGGCGCGCGCCGCGGCGAGCGTGCCGACCGCGGACTCCCCGGTGGCCGCGGCGCGCGACGCCGCGATCGTCGTCACCATGCTGCCCAGGGGCGAGCACGTCCGGGCCGCCCTGCTCGAGTCCGGCGCGCTGGCCGCCGCCGCACCCGGCGCGCTGGTCGTCGACTGTTCGACCATCGCCACCGGCGAGGCCCGCGAGCTCGCGGCGGCCGTCACCGCCACCGGCGGACGGTTTCTCGACGCCCCGGTCTCCGGCGGGACCGCGGGTGCGCGGAACGGGACGCTCACCTTCATGGTCGGCGGGGCGGCCGCCGACTTCGAGGCGGCCCGGCCGCTGCTGGTCGCCATGGGCGCCCGGCTCTTCCACGCGGGCGCGGTCGGCGCCGGTCAGAGCGCCAAGATGATCAACAACATGATGCTCGCGATGAACATGCAGAGCACCTGCGAAGCCGCGGTCCTCGCACAGCGGCTCGGCATCGACGCGGGCACCGTCATCGAGATCGCCGGGGTCTCCACCGGCGACAGCTGGGCGCTGCGCAACTACTACCCGGTCGGCGGTGCGGTCGACGTCGCGCCCGCCGGCCGCGGCTTCACCGGTGGCTTCGCGGTCACGCTCATGCGCAAGGACCTCGGCCTCGCCATTGACGCCGCCGGTGCGCACGGCGTCGACGTCACCGCCACCGCCGAGGTGGCCCGCCGGCTCGACGACCTCGTGGCCGAGGGGTTCGGCGCGCTCGACTTCTCCGCGCTCATCCGCCTCATCGACGGCTCCATCCCCGCGGCGGGTGTCCGATGACCGCCACCCCCACCCGAGCCGAGCTCGCGGCGCCGAACCAGCAGACCCCGACCGGATTCCGCCGGATCGTGGCGGCGTCCATGGCGGGCACCGTGGCCGAGTGGTACGAGTTCTTCCTCTACGGCATGGCCGCGGCGCTGGTCTTCGGCGACGTCTTCTTCCGGGCCACCGGCAACCCGCTGGACGGCGTGATCGCCGCGCTGCTGACCTACGCGATCGGTTTCGTGGCCCGCCCGGTCGGCGGCATCCTGTTCGGCCACTACGGCGACAAGTTCGGCCGCAAGAAGCTGCTGCAGGTCTCGCTGCTGCTGATCGGCGTCTCCACCTTCCTGATCGGCGCCATCCCCAGCTTCGACCAGATCGGCTACGCCGCACCGGTGATCCTGGTGCTGCTGCGCTTCCTGCAGGGCATCGCGATCGGCGGCGAATGGGGCGGGGCGGTGCTGCTGGTCGCCGAGCAGAGCCCGAACGACCGCCGCGGCTTCTGGTCCAGCTTCCCGCAGGTCGGCGCCCCGCTCGGCAATGTGCTGGCGACCGTGGTGCTGCTGGTGCTCTCCTTCGCGCTGCCCGAGGCAGCGTTCCTCTCCTGGGGCTGGCGGATCGCGTTCTTCTTCTCCGCCTTCATCGTGCTGATCGGCTGGTTCATCCGCACCAAGGTCGAGGACTCGGCGATCTTCCAGGAGGCCGCGCACGACCAGCCGCAGGCGGAGAACACCTGGCAGGCGGTCAAGCGCGTCTTCAGGGCCAAGCCCCGCGAGGTGTCGACGGCCATGGGCGCCAGGGTGATCGAGAACATCCTCTACTACATGGTGGTCACCTTCTCGCTGACCTACCTGAAGGTGCACCTCGAGGTCGACACCGCCACCATCCTGAGCCTGATGCTGCTCTCGCACCTCGTGCACGCGGGCATGATCCTGGTCTTCGGGGCGCTCTCGGACCGGTTCGGCAGGCGCCCGGTCTACCTGCTCGGCGCGGTGCTGGCCACCGGCTACTGCTTCGTCGCCTTCCCGCTCATGGACTCGCGCTCCGAGGCGCTGATCCTGGCCGCGATCACGCTCGGGCTGATCATCCACGCGATCATGTACGCGCCGCAGCCCGCCATGATGGCCGAGATGTTCCCGACGCACATGCGCTACATCGGGGTCTCGCTCGGCGCCCAGGTCACCGCGATCTTCGCGGGCTCGCTGGCCCCGGTCATCGCGACCATGCTGCTGCGCACCTTCGGCAGCTGGGTGCCGATCGCGATCTACGTCGCGGTCGCCGGGCTGATCTCGATCGTCGCGGTGCTCGTCATGCGGGAGACCAAGGGCTCCTCGCTGACCGCGCTCGACGACGAGCACCGCGCCCGCTTCGGCACCTCCCTCTAGATCCCCCTCCGAAAGGCTTTCGTCATGCGCACCATCCCGCACTGGATCAACGGCGCCCCGGTCACCGGCGGCACCGACACCATCGACGTGCTGAACCCGGCCACCGACCGGGCGATCGCCACGGTCCCCATGGCCGACAGCGACACCGTCGCCGCCGCCATCGCCGCGGGCGTGGCCGCCTTCGACGGCTGGTCGCAGGCCACCCTGTCCAAGCGCGCCCACGTGCTCTTCCGGTTCCGGGAGCTGCTGCTGCAGCACCGGGCCGAGCTGGCCGCGCTGATCACCGCCGAGCACGGCAAGACCCTCGACGACGCCGCGGGCGAAATCGCTCGCGCCGCCGACTCCATCGAGCTGGCCTGCGGCGGTCCCGCGCTCGTGCGCGGTGGCACCTCGCTGCAGAGCGGGCCGAACATCGACACCAAGTCGGTGCTGCACCCGCTCGGGGTCTGCGTCGGCATCACGCCGTTCAACTTCCCCGCCATGATGGGGATGATGATGGTCTCGGTGGCGCTGGCCGCGGGCAACACCTTCGTGTGGAAGCCGAGCGAGCAGGATCCCGGCGTCTGCGTGCGGATCGCCGAGCTGTTCACCGAGGCCGGGCTGCCCGCGGGCGTGCTGAACGTCGTGCACGGGCGTCAGGACGCCGTCGAGCACCTCATCGACTCGCCCGACACCGAGGCGGTCGCCTTCGTCGGCTCCAGCAAGGTCGCGCACATCGTGTACCAGCGGGCCGCCGCGGCAGGCAAGCGGGTGCAGGCGTTCGGCGGCGCGAAGAACCACATGGTCGTCATGCCCGACGCCGACCTCGACGTGGTCGCCGACCAGCTCACCTCGGCCTCCTTCGGCGCCGCCGGGCAGCGCTGCATGGCGATCTCGGTCGCGGTCGTGGTCGGCGCGAGCGCCGAGCCGCTGCTGGAGAAGGTGCGGGTGCGCGCCGAGCAGGTCCGGCTCGGGGCGGGCGACGCCGACGGCACCGAGGTCGGGCCGGTCGTGAGCAGGCAGTCGCAGGAGCGCATCCGGGCGGCGATCAAGGAGGCCGTCGCGGGCGGCGCCACGGCGGTCGTCGACCGCAGCACCGAGGAGGTGCCCGGCTTCGAAGCGGGGTACTTCATCGGCCCGACCGTGCTCGCCGATGTCGAGGTCGCCTCGGCGGCGTACCAGGACGAGCTGTTCGGCCCGGTGCTCGTGGTGCTGCGCGTCGACACCCTGAACGCGGCGCTCGAGTTGATCCGGAACCACCGCTACGGCAACGGCGCCTCGATCTTCACCCGGGACGGCGCCGCCGCGAACGAGTTCGAGCGCCGGGCCTCCGCGGGCATGATCGGCGTCAATGTCGCCATCCCGGTGCCGGTCGCCGCCTACGCGGTGCAGGGGTGGAAGGACTCCGCCTACGGCGACACCGGGCTGAACAACGCGTCCTGGAGCTTCTACACCCGGCCCAAGTACGTGACCTCGCGGTGGGACAGCGTGGCCGGCACCGACTTCGGGTTCCGCCCCAACTGACGCCCGCGCGGGGTGGCGGCCGTCGGCGTCCACCCCGCGCCGGTGGCGCGGTCGTGCCGCGCGGCGTCGTGCCGGGGAAGCACCCCGGCCGGCGCGCGCAGCGGCCTAGTATCCGTCGGGTGGAACTCGACGAGTACATGAAGCACGACGCGACTGGGCTGGCCGAGCTGGTGGCAGCTGGCGCGGTGAAACCGGCCGAGCTGCTCGCGCTGGCCCGGCAGCGGGCCGATGCCGTGAACCCGGCGCTGAACGCCATCGTGCGCAGGCTCGACGGGGTCGCCGACGAGCGGGCCGGGAGCGCGCTGAGCGGCCCCTTCGCCGGGGTGCCGTTCCTGATCAAGGACCTGCAGCAGGAGTACAAGGGATTCCCCAGCACCGAGGGGTCCCGGTCGCTGGCCCGGGACGTCGCGCAGGAACACAGCCTGCTGGTGCAGCGCCTGCTGGACGCGGGGCTGGTCATTTTCGGCCAGACCAACACCCCGGAGTTCGGTAGCAAGGGCATCACGGAGTCCACCTTCTTGGGTGCGGCGCGCAACCCGTGGAATACCGCGCACACGCCGGGCGGGTCGTCCGGCGGCTCCGGCGCGGCCGTCGCCGCGGGTGTCGTGCCCGCCGCGGGCGCCAACGACGGCGGCGGGTCGATCCGGATCCCGGCCGCCTGCAACGGGCTGGTCGGGCTCAAGCTCAGCCGCGGCCTCTCCCCGTACGGGCCGCGGGTCGGCGAGGTCATGTTCGGCATGGTCACCCAGGGCGTGGTCTCGCGCACCGTGCGCGACAGCGCGGCGCTCTACGACGCGCTCATCGGCGAGAACCCGCGCGCCGCGTACCGGGGCGCGCTGCCGCAGCGGCCGTTCGCCGAGCAGATCGCGCAGCCGCCGGGCACGCTGCGGATCGGCTACTCGACCGCCTCGGCCATCACCGCGAACCCGCACCCGGAGGCGATCGCCGCGGTCGACGGCGCGGTCCGGTTGCTGACCGACCTCGGCCACCACGTCGAGGAGGTCCCGCCGCCCTACGACGACGAGGACCTGGCGCGCGACTTCCTGGTGATCTGGTTCGCCAGCCTCTACCGGGAGGTCGTCGCGATCAAGGAGCGGACCGGGGCCAGGAACAGCGATTTCGAAGCCGATACGCTCGCCGTCGCCGAGATCGGGCGGTTCAACGGCGTCGGCAAGCTGATGGCGGCGATCGACAACGTCAACACCTACATCGGACAGTTGGCGGATTTCCACGAGCGCTACGATTACTTCCTCACGCCGACCCTGGCCACCCCGCCGCTGACCGTCGGGAAGATCTCCACCCCGAAGGTGCTGCAGATCGGCTCCCGGCTGGCGCACCGCCTGCACGGCGGAAAGCTCATGGAGCTGACCGGGATCCTGGATTCGCTCATCCAGGAGAACCTGGGTTGGGTGCCCTACACCCAGCTCGCGAACCTCACCGGCCGCCCCGCCATTACCGTCCCGCTGCACTGGACCGCGGCCGGGCTGCCGCTCGGTGTCCAGTTCGTCGGGCGGCCCGGCGCCGACGGTGACCTGCTGCGGCTGGCCGCGCAGCTCGAGCAGGCGAGTCCGTGGGCACACCGGCACCCGGCCCCGGTGGTGCATCGGGTTCCTGCCCCCTGACGCCGCCGCGCCGAATGCGCGCTGCCGCGAATGCTGCACCTGGAGAGCGCGTACGGCCTGCACACCGGCCATGCCGAGACCGTCGCCGCCATCGAGGAACTGCTGAACCGGTTCGAACCGGACGGGAAGGACCTGCCGTGAAGACCGTCACCCAGCACGCCGTCGGCGGCCCCGAGGTGCTGCACACCGCGGAAGCGCCGGTCCCCGAACCCGGGCCGGGCGAAGTGTTGATCCAGCTCGGCGCCACCTCGCTGAACAACGTCGACCGCGCCATGCGGGCGGGCGAGGTCGCGCACTCGGACCCGCCGCCGTTCACGCTCGGCTTCGACGTGTCCGGCCGGGTGGTCGCTGCGGGGGAGGGGGCCGCGCACCCGGTGGGCGGCCCCGTGTTCGGCATGGTGCCGACACCGACCGGCACCTACAGCGAGTTCGTACTCGCGGCGGATCGCGCGCTGGCCCCGCGTCCGGACGGTGTCGACGACCGGACCGCCGCCGCACTGCCCACCGCCGCGCTGACCGCGTGGCAGGCGCTCGATGTGGTCGAGCCGCGGGACGGGGAGCACGTTCTGGTCCACGGTGCCGCCGGTGGCGTCGGCCACCTGGCGGTGCAACTGGCCGTGCTGCGCGGCGCGCGGGTCACCGCGGTAGCGCGCGCGGAGTACCACGATCTGCTCCGCGATTTCGGAGCGACAGATGTGATCGACTACCGGACAGCGGATTTCGCCGCGACGGTGCCGAGCGTGGACGTGGTGCTCGACTTCGTCGGCGGCGGGTACGGGCAGCGCTCGCTGTCGATCCTCGGCCCGGAAGGCCGCTACGTGACCGCGCAATCGAGCGATGCCCCGGCCGACCCGAGGGCACGGACGGTGGTCGCACGGCCGTCCGCGAGCACCCTGCGCCACCTCGGCGACCTGGTCGCCGCGGGCTCGCTCCGAGTCCATATCAACCGCGTCTTCACCCTGGCCGATGCCGCCGCCGCGCACCGCTACGCGGAGCAACACTCGATACCGGGGAAGATCGTGCTGGTGCCCTGGAGCTGAACGGCGCCGGAGTGCTGTCGTTGGTCCTGGCATCGGGGTCGAGGTGCAGGTACCCCGCCTCGCCGAAGAGCTCGATCCGGCTCCCGTCCGGCTCGAAGTGGAACATCTCGACGTGATCCCGGACAGGGGAGCGGGGCGGGCCCGTGACCGCCGGGCCCGCCCCGCGAAGGGAAGAGTCGTGATACCTGATGTGTTGCTGTTGTGTTCGGGTAACGGGCACCACCTGCCTCTCACGCGAACTGAGCCGACGCGGTCCCCGCGGGGTCCTGGCGAGGACCGCGCGACAGGTCAGGAACTGGCGAGCGCCCGCGTGTCGTGCTGCTGCTCGCTGCGCACGATCTCGATCTTGCGGGGCTTGGCCTTCTCCGCCACCGGGATCGTCAGCCGCAGCACACCGTCGCGGTAGTCGGCGCGGATGCG